>JAKIXW010000163.1 GCA_022708865.1 Acidobacteriota bacterium | reverse complement strand
GACGAGGTACGCGACCAGCACCGCCGCGGCCGTCGCCGCCATCATCGGCACGATCACCTCGGTCGTCGCCGTCATCTCCGTCACCAGCACCATCGCGGTCACGGGTGCCCGCACGGTGGCCCCGAAGAACGCCGCCATGCCGACCAACGCCATCGGAACCGCCAAAGATATTGCGGCCCCAGACCATACGACGTTCACTCCCGCGGTGAACAGCAGTCCCCACAGCGAACCCACGGCCAGCATCGGCGCGAACAGGCCGCCGGGCACCGCGGCCGAATACGACAAGGGGCCGGCTATCAACCGCACCACGAGATAGCCGACCACCGCCGTCACGACGATGTGGTTTCCGGCGAGGATCCGTTGCGTCAGTACGTCGCCGCCGCCCACCGCGAGCGGGGAGAGGAACATCACCAGTCCGACGACGGCACCGATCACGGCAGCCTTGGCGAGCGTCGGGATCCGGTGGAAGCCGCCGACGTGATCGAGGAACCACAACACCAGCCCGTTGTAGGCCGCGCCCAGAGCGCCGGTGAGCAACCCGAAGACGACGAAGATCGGAAGCCACGCCAGGGCCGGCGCTCCGATGGGATCGACCCGGAAGTCGGGATGATTTCCGAGCACCAACCGGGAGCAGGACACCGCTGCGGTCGCGGCGAACAGCGTCGCCAGCACCGTGTTCATCCGGAACGACTTCGTGACCTCTTCGAGGGTGAACAGGGTGCCGCCGATGGGCGCGTTGAACGCCACCGCGAGCCCCGCCCCGCCGAGTGCCGTCTGCATCATCCGGACCTCCGGATCGGGCAGTCGGGCGCGACGGGCGGCCTCGGCTCCGATGGCAGCACCCATGTGAACCGTCGGGCCCTCTCGGCCCAGCACCAGCCCGGATCCGATGCTCAACAGACCGCCGACGAACTTCGCCGGCAACAGTCGAAGGAGCGGCGCCCGGGCCGTGCCCAGAAAGACAGCCTCGACATGCTGGATGCCGCTCCCGGCGGCCAGTGGCTCCCACCGGGCGATCAGCGCGGCAAGGGTCGCGCCGACGGCGGCCGCGGCCATCGGGATCAGCCAGCCGGGACCCGGTAACCCGTGTGCCCAGGAGACGACATCGACGCGCAGGAGATCGGCTTTCTCCAGACACCAGCGGAAGGCACCGCCGACGACGCCGATGAGCACACCCGCGACCGTCGCCGTGATGCAGACATGCACGGAACGCACGGAGTCGGTGGCCTTTTCGGGGTCCGCCGCCGGTATGGTCACGACGCGCCGGGAAGACTCACGAGCGACCGTGCGCCGCGGACACCTGCACCGGTACGTCGTCCTGCCATGGTTGGCGCGCACACGTGTCGGCGACCTGGAACGTCCCGCGCTCGAATTCTCCGGTGGCCGCGTCGACCAACCGATACTCGTGCGTCGGGGTCTGGATCGGCTGACCGTCGAGCAGGATCACCCGGACCTCGCCGGGTTCGAAATGACACCGGCTCTGCAGCGCCTCGATCAACTGTTCGTTGTGCAGATGCCCGTCACCGAAGTTCCAGCCGATCGCGTACGCGCAGAACTGCTCCCCCTCGATGATTGCGTAATCGTCTTCCCGGCCAACGGGAATCGCCCGATTCAGCAGTGTCAGCAGTCCGCGCCCGTTGGCGAACATCACCCGGAATGCGAGCGCCAGCTCTTTGGGGATGGCGGCGGCGTCCGCGTCCGCCTCGCCGTTGTGAGAAGCGTAGAACTTCTCGATCTGCTTGTGCGGCAACAGACCCAGGCCGATCCGGTTCGCGGCGATCTTCTCGCAGGCCGAATCCGTCAGGCACCATACGGACAGGTCCCAGTTGCCGGCGTAGTAGCGCATGCCGGGCAGGAACGACACCCGGCGCGGATACAGGTTGCCGATCACGATGGTGGTCAGCACCACCGCGAGCAGCGCCACCACCGCCCACGCCTGCGGGAACTGCAGATCGGCCAGCCCGAAGGTCGCCTTGTCGATGAACAGCGTCACGATCGCGAACAGCATGTAGACGTTCCACTCCAGCGGCACACCCAGCGGGATCGACGTCAGGATGATCAGGTGCAGCGCGATCAGCAGCGCCGCGGCGATGTAGGTGAGCGGCCCGCCGTGCGAGAAGAACAACACCGGCGGCGCCAGCAGTTCGATGGCGGTACCGATGTGGGCAAGCAGCCGGGGTGCCCAGCTGGGTTGCAGATCATCGGGGAACTTCCGGAACATCATGCGCCGCAGCGCCTTCAGGCGGATGAGCGGATTGTTGGCCATCATGGTGGCCACGACGTACGGGAAGTGCCGGTTCAGCTTGGACACCGCGGCACCGAACCAGATGCACAGCATGACGCACTTGGCCGCGACGATCATGTTCACCGGCGTCAGCAGGAAGGTCAACGCCAGAGTGCCGTAGACCTCGCCGCGGGCGGCCAGGAAGATCAGCTTGTCACGCAGGCCGATCACCGCCAGGATCGCGAGCACCACGCCGACCTTCCACGCCGGCAGCACCCCGACGGTGGTGTCCAGGGCGGGAACCGCACCCGTGCCGTCGGAGCACAGCGCATACAGCGTCGCGACGATCAGCGCGGCGTAGAGCAGCACCTCGAAAAGGGTGCGCCGGTCACCTCCGGTCAGCGGGATGCGCCGCGACCACGGCGGCAGCCGGACCGTGCCGGTGCGCAGCCAGTAGAGCGGTGAACCCAACGGCGGCATCACTTTGCCGGTCAGCGGGCCGAAACCGCAGCCGAGGCCGAGAACCTCGAACAACAGCGACCACAGCACCACCTTCTGGAAGACGATCGGCTCGTTCCACCAGGCCCCGATGTTGCCCCAGCCGTCGATTCCCTTGGTGGCCAACGCGAAACCGAGGCCCGCCAGGATATACAGCCCGATCTTGATGGCGTAGAGGACATAGAAGACCTCCGGGTAGCCCATACCGCGCTCGGCGATGTGCCGGGCCATCGGCCGCAGACGTTCCGCTCGGTCGCCCTTGCGCCACTCCGCGACGTCGACCACGGGCAGATCAGGACTGAGAAACCCCATAAATGGACACTATTGGATGCGTGTCTACAGGCGCTCGAGAATCCGATCCCCAACTTGGGTGGTGGGCAGCTTGTCGGCACCGCGGGTCGCCAGGTGATCCGAAACCGCGTTGTCGACGCGGGCGGCGGCCTCGTTCTCGCCGACGTGCGCCAGCAGCAGCGCCACGCTCATGACGGCGGCGGTGGGATCGGCCAGCCCCTGCCCGGCGATGTCCGGCGCACTGCCGTGGACCGGCTCGAACATCGACGGGTTGGTCCGGGTGGCGTCGATGTTGCCGCTGGCCGCCAACCCGATGCCACCGCACACCGCGGCGGCCAGGTCGGTGATGATGTCGCCGAACAGGTTGTCGGTCACGATCACATCGAACCGGCCCGGATCGGTCACCATGTGAATGGTCGCGGCGTCGATGTGCTGGTAGGCCACCTCGACATCGGGGAACTCGTAGGCCACCTCGTCGACCGTGCGCGACCACAGGCTGCCGGCGAACGCCAGCACATTGGTCTTGTGCACCAGCGTCAGGTGCTTGCGCCGAGCCTGCGCCCGGCTGAACGCATCGCGGACCACCCGCTGCACGCCGAACGCGGTGTTGACGCTCACCTCGGTGGCCACCTCGTGCGGCGTACCGATGCGCAGCGCGCCGCCGTTGCCGGTGTACGGCCCCTCGGTGCCCTCCCGCACCACCACGAAGTCGATCTCACCGACACCCGAGATCGGGCTGCTCACACCGGGATACAGCCGGCCCGGGCGCAGGTTGACGTGATGGTCCAGCGCAAACCGCAACTTGAGCAGCAGACCCCGCTCGAGCAACCCGGGCGGCACCGACGGATCACCGATGGCCCCGAGCAGGATCGCGTCGTAGCCGCGCAACTCCTCGATGGTGCTCTCGGAGAGGATGTCGCCGGTCGCGTGATAGCGCCGGGCCCCGAGGTCGTAGTCCGTCTTCTCGACACCGGGCAGCACCGCGTCGAGCACGCGGCCGGCCTGTGCGATCACCTCGGGCCCGATGCCGTCACCGGCGATCACTGCGAGCTTCAACGTGGCCGTCATGACAGATCCACCAATTCCAGAGTGGTGGCGGCGACGGCCTCACGGATGGCCGTCAGCGTCGCGTCGGGCACCTCGGCATTGACCCGCAGCAGCAGCGTCGCGCCCGGGCCGTCGGCGTCCTGGCTGAGCGCGGCCGCCTGGATGTCGATGCCCTCGTTGCCCAGGATGGTGCCGACCTTGCCGAGCGAGCCGGGCTTGTCGGCGTAGCTGGCGATCAGATTGAGGCCCTCGGCGCGCAGTTCGAGATTGCGGCCGTTGACGTTGACGATCTTCTGCACCTGTTGCGGTCCGGTCAGCGTGCCCGACACGTTGAGCTGGGAGCCGTCGGGATACACCGCCCGCACATCGACCAGGCTGCGGTGGTTCGGGCTCTCCGCCGACGTGGTCAGCTCGGCGGTGACGCCCCGCTCGGCGGCCCGGGCCGGGGTGTTGACGAACGTGATCGGCTCGTCGGTGACGGCGGAGAACAACCCCCGTAACGCCGAGAGCTTGAGGATGTCGAGGGCGTGCTCCGCGCCGAGCTCGCCGTAGACGTCGACCGACACCGTTGACGGCACCGTCTTGGCCAGCGCGCCGAGCAGCACACCCTGCTTGCGCACGATGTCCAGCCACGGCGCGACCTCCTCGCCGACGGCGCCGCCGGAGACGTTGACGGCCTCGGGCACGAACTCCCCGGCCAGCGCAAGGAGGACCGAGCGCGCGACGTCGGTGCCGGCCCGGTCCTGCGCCTCCGACGTCGACGCCCCCAGGTGCGGGGTCACGACCACCTGCGGCAGGTCGAACAGCGGGCTGTCGGTGCAGGGTTCGGTGTCGAACACGTCCAGGCCGGCGGCGCGGACATGGCCGCTGTTGATCGCATCGGCCAGCGCCTGTTCGTCGATCAGGCCACCGCGTGCGGCGTTGACGATGATGACGCCCGGCTTGGTCCTGGCCAGCGCCTCCTTGCCGATAATGCCTTTGGTCTCAGCGGTTTTCGGCAGATGAACCGAGATCAGGTCGGCGCGGGACAGGACCTCGTCCAGCGGCAACAGCTCAATGCCCAGCTGGGTGGCCCGAGCAGCCGACACGTACGGGTCGTAGGCGATGACGTTGGTCTCGAAGGCCGCCAGGCGCTGCGCGAACAGCTGACCGATCCGGCCCAGGCCGACCACGCCGACGGTCTTGCCGAAGATCTCCACGCCGTTGAAGCTCGACCGCTTCCATTCGTGCTCCCGCAGCGACGCGTCGGCCTGCGGGATCTGGCGGGCGGCGGCCAGCATCAGCGTGACGGCATGCTCGGCGGCGGTGTGGATGTTGGAGGTGGGCGCGTTGACGACCATTACGCCACGTTTGGTGGCGGCATCCACGTCGACGTTGTCCAGCCCCACCCCGGCCCGGCCCACGATCTTCAGCTTGGGCGCGGCGGCCAGCACCTCATCGTCCACAGTGGTGGCCGAACGCACCAGCAGCGCGTCTGCGTCGGGCACCGCGGCCAGCAGCTTCTCCCGGTCGGGGCCGTCCACCCAGCGGACTTCGACCCCGTCTCCGAGGGCGTCCACAGTGGACTGGGCCAGCTTGTCGGCGATCAGTACTACAGGCAAACTCACCCGGACAGACTAATAGGCTGGAGCACTGTGGTTGACGTCACCGTCGTCGGAAGCGGCCCCAACGGGCTGAGCGCCGCGGTCATCTGCGCCCGGGCCGGTCTGTCCGTGCGCGTGATCGAGGCCCAATCCACCGCCGGTGGCGGTGCCCGCACCGCTGCGGACCCGGAGTTTCCCGGCGTATCCCACGACATCTGCTCCGCGGTGCATCCGCTGGCGTTGGCATCGCCGTTCTTCGCCGAGTTCGACCTGCGCGCCCGCGGGGTTGACCTCACGGTGCCGGAAATCTCCTACGCCAACCCACTGGCGAACCACCCGGCCGCGATCGGCTATCACAGCCTGGATCGCACCTGCGCCGAACTGGACGACGGGGCCTCCTGGCGCCGCCTGCTCGGCCCGCTCGTCGCCAACCTGGACGGCGCACTGGATCTGTTCCTCGGCGACAAGCGGTCCGTACCGTCGAACCCCGTGTTGTCGGTGCAAGCCGGTCTGAGGCTGCTGCAGCAGGGCACCCGTGCGTGGAACCTGCTGCGCGGCGAGGATGCCCGCGCATTGTTCACCGGCGTTGCGGCCCACACGATTTCGACAATGCCGTCCTTCGTGGCCTCCGGCGCGGGACTGATGCTCGCGACGCTGGCTCACGCTGACGGCTGGCCGATACCCGTCGGCGGCTCGCAGGCGATCGCGGACGCGTTGATCGCCGACCTGCGGGCACACGGCGGCGAACTGGTGCTCGGCGAGCAGGTCCACACTCCCCCGCCCGGGGTCGTGTTGTACGACACCGCCCCGACGGCGCTGCTCGACATCTACGGCCAGTCACTGCCGACGCGGTATGCCGACCGGTTGCGCGGCTACCGGTACGGACCCGGCGTCGCGAAGGTGGATTTCGTGCTGTCGGGTGAGATCCCGTGGCGCGATTCCCGGCTGGCGGCGGTACCTACGTTGCACATGGGCGGAAGTCGCGCCCAGATGGCATTGGCCGAACGCGAGGCCGCGGCGGGCCGACTCCCCGAGTGGCCCATGATCCTGGCCGCGCTGCCGCACGTCGCCGATCCGGGACGCATCGACAGCGCCGGGCGGCGGCCGATGTGGACGTACGCGCACGTACCGTCCGGCTGCACCGCCGACCTGGCCGACACCGTTACGGGCGTGTTCGAGAAGTTCGCACCCGGATTCCGGGACGTAGTGCTGGCCGTCCGGTCGATTCCGGCGGTACGCCTGTCCGACCACAACGCCAACCTGGTGGGCGGGGACATCGGCGTCGGCGCCAACAACATGTTCAGCGCGCTGACCGGGCCGACCCTGCGGCTGAACCCGTGGACCACACCGGTTCCGAACGCATACCTGTGCTCGTCGGCGACCCCACCCGGCGGCGGCGTGCACGGCATGGCCGGCTACTACGCCGCGCGCACGGTCCTCAAGCGCGAATTCGGGATCAAGAAAATGCCGCGGCTGGCCCCCTGAACGAGGACCAGCCGCGGCCAGAACGGTTGAAAGCTAAGCGGTCTCGGTGATCGGCCGGTCCACCCAGCTCATCAGGTCGCGCAGCTTCTTGCCGGTGACCTCGATCGGGTGCTCGGCGTTCTTCTTGCGCAGAGCTTCGAGTTCCTTGTTTCCGCCCTCGACGTTGGCGACCAGGCGCTTGACGAACGTGCCGTCCTGGATGTCCTTGAGGATGTCCTGCATCCGCTTCTTGGTGTCGGCGTCGATGACGCGCGGACCGGACAGGTAGCCGCCGAACTCCGCGGTGTCACTCACCGAGTAGTTCATCCGGGCGATGCCCCCCTCGTACATGAGGTCGACGATCAGCTTCAGCTCGTGCAGCACCTCGAAGTAGGCCATCTCCGGGGCGTAGCCGGCCTCGACCATGACCTCGAACCCGGTCTTTACCAGTTCCTCGGTGCCACCGCACAGCACGGCCTGCTCACCGAACAGGTCGGTCTCGGTTTCTTCCTTGAAGGTGGTCTTGATGACGCCGGCCCGGGCGCCGCCGATGCCCTTGGCGTAGGACAGCGCGAGCGCCTGGCCCTCGCCCTTGGGGTCCTGGTCGACGGCGATCAGGCAGGGAACGCCCTTGCCGTCGACGAACTGACGGCGCACCAGGTGGCCGGGTCCCTTCGGGGCGACCATTCCGATGGTGACGTTGGCCGGCGGCTTGATCAGTCCGAAGTGGATGTTGAGGCCGTGCCCGAAGAACAGCGCATCGCCGTCTTTGAGGTTCGGCTCGATGTCGTTCGTGAAGATCTCGGCCTGCGCGGTGTCCGGCGCCAGCAGCATGATCACGTCGGCCCACTTGGCCACCTCGGCCGGCGTGTCGACCTCCAGGCCCTGCTCGGTGACCTTTTCGCGGGACTTCGATCCCTCCTTCAGGCCGACCTTGACCTGCACGCCGGAGTCGCGCAGCGACAGCGCATGCGCGTGTCCCTGGCTGCCGTACCCGATCACACCGACCTTGCGGCCCTGGATGATCGACAGGTCGGCGTCGTCGTCGTAGAACATCTCAACTGCCACTTGCTGTTTCCTTTTCTTGTGTTGCGCTTATCGCGTATTGCACTCAAAAACTGTTTGGGGGAAGCTATTTCGCCGTCCCGATCCCCTTCGGGCTCATCCCACCGCGGGACCAAGCATTGTGGTCACCCATCACTTCGCCGTCCCGATCCCCTTCGGGCCGCGGGACACCGACACCATGCCGGACTGCACAATCTCCCGGATGCCGAACGGCTCCAGCACCCGCAGCAGTGCGCCCAGCTTCTCCTGGGTGCCGGTGGCCTCGACGGTCAGCGATTCGGTGGACACATCGACGATCTTGGCGCGGAACAGGTTTACCGCCTCGATCACCTGACTGCGGGTACCGGCGTCGGCGCGGACCTTGATCAGCGCCAGCTCACGGGACACCGAGTTCTCGTCGTCCTGCTCGACGATCTTGATCACGTTGATCAGCTTGTTGAGCTGCTTGGTGATCTGTTCCAG
>JAKIXW010000162.1 GCA_022708865.1 Acidobacteriota bacterium | reverse complement strand
ATGCGGTGTGACGCCCAGGCCTGGCAACTCGTCGGCCAGATCGCGCACCGACTCCTGGCCCGCGCAGATCACCACGTTGTCGACGGCCAGCAGTCGCGGCCGCTTACGGTCCGGTCCGAAACTGATGTGCAGGCCGGAATCGTCGATCCGCTCGTAGTTGACCCCGGAGAGTTGTTGCACACCTTTGGCTTTCAGCGACGCCCGGTGCACCCACCCGGTGGTCTTGCCCAGCCGCTTGCCCTGCGGGCCCTTGGTGCGCTGCAGCAGGTACACCTCTCGGGCCGGTGGGGCGGGGATCGGGGGCGCCAGGGCGCCGCGGGCCTCCTGCGGATCGACGACACCCCATTCGGCCTTCCAGTCCTTCAGGTTCAGCGTCGGCGACTCGTCGGTGACGAGCAGTTCGCTGACGTCGAAACCGATTCCGCCGGCACCGATCACGGCGACCCGGCGGCCCACCGGCTTGGCGCCGTAGATGGCCTCCGGATAGGTCAGCACCATCGGATGGTCGATCCCGGGGATGTCGGGCAGTCGTGGGGCCACACCGGTGGCCAACACCACGTCGTCGAAGCCGGCCAGGTCAGCGGCGCCGGCCCGGACGCCGAGCCGTTGCGTCACACCGTACTTCGACAGCATCGCGGCGTAGTAGCGCAGGGTCTCGGCGAACTCCTCCTTACCCGGAATTCGTCGCGCCATGTCGAACTGGCCGCCGAGGTGGGTGTTCGCGTCGAACAGTGTCACGTGATGGCCCCGCTGGGCGGCACTGACGGCTGCGGACAGTCCGGCCGGGCCGGCACCGACGACGGCCACCTTCTTCGGAAACTCGGCTTTCGTGATTCTCAGCGTCGTCTCGTGACAGGCGCGCGGATTGACGAGGCAGGAAGTCAGCTTGCCGTTGAAGATGTGATCGAGGCAGGCCTGGTTGCAGGCGATGCAGGTGTTGATCTCGTCGTCGGCCCCCGCGGCCGCCTTGTTCACCCAGTCCGGGTCGGCCAGCAATGGCCGGGCCATCGACACCAATCGGACGGACGTCTCGGTCAGGATCTGCTCTGCGGTCTGCGGCATGTTGATCCGGTTCGACGCGACCACCGGGATGTCGACGACGTCGGCCACCGCATTACTGATGTCGACGAATGCCGCACGGGGCACCGAGGTCACGATGGTGGGCACCCGGGCCTCGTGCCAGCCGATGCCGGAGTTGATCAGCGTTGCGCCCGCCGCCTCGACCTCGATCGCCAGCGCGACGATTTCCTCCCAGCTCTGGCCCCCGTCGACGTAGTCGGCCATCGACATCCGGTAGTCGATGATGAAGTCCGTGCCGAGCGCCGCGCGGGTCCGCCGGACGATCTCCACCGGCATCCGGCGGCGCTTCTCCGGGGTGCCGCCCCACGCGTCGGTGCGCTTGTTGGTCCGGGGGGCGAGGAACTGATTGAGCAGATACCCTTCGCTGCCCATGATCTCGACGCCGTCATAGCCGGCCTCGCGGGCCAGCAGTGCGCAGTTCACGAAGTCGTCGATGGTCTGTGCCACGCCCCGTGGCGAGAGCTTGCGCGGCCGAAAAGGGTTGATGGGAGCCTTGATCGACGACGCGCTGACCGACAGCGGATGATAGGCGTACCGCCCGGCGTGCAGGATCTGCAGCAGGATCTTGCCGCCCTCGTCGTGCACGGCCGAGGTGATTCGCCGATGCCGGCGTGCCTCAGCCGAGGTCAGCAGTTGCGCGGCGAACGGCAGCAGCCAGCCGGTGCGGTTGGGGGAGTACCCGCCGGTGATGATCAGGCCGACGCCGCCGCGGGCCCGCTCGGCGAAGTACTCGGCCAGCCGGCCGGTGTCCCGTGCGCGGTCCTCCAGACCGGTGTGCATCGAGCCCATGACCACCCGGTTGCGCAGCGTGGTGAAGCCAAGATCCAACGGGGACAACAGGTTCGGGTACATTCCGGTCACGGTTGAT
Organism: Acidobacteriota bacterium; assembly: GCA_022708865.1. Lineage (GTDB taxonomy): Bacteria > Actinomycetota > Actinomycetes > Mycobacteriales > Mycobacteriaceae > Mycobacterium. Next base: position 6,692 of record JAKIXW010000162.1, on the reverse strand, counting down.
CTCCTAGCGCGGTGAGCACTTCGTCGAGCCATTCGACCGAGCCCCGTTCGGTCCGGATGCCGCCGCGCAGCACCAGGTACTGATGCAGTGCGGCGCCGGTGAGTGCGACGGGGTCGGGGAACTGTTGCTTCTCGATATCCCGATAGGCATCGAGTCGCCCGGCGTGCTGGGCGCGCACCGAGACGAGCTGATCGCGCAGCGCGGCCAGGTCGTCGAGCCCGGCGCCGCGCAGCTTGACCGCGACGTCGCGCAGCTCGCGGTCGGCGGGATCGGCGATCCAGCGGGTCAGTTCGGCGCGGCCGGCCGGGGACACCGTGTAGACCTTCTTGTCCGGCCGGCCCTGCTGGACCACCTCTGTCGCGCTGACCCAGCCGTCGCCCTCCATGGTGCGCAGGGTCCGGTAGATCTGCTGATGCGTGGCGGTCCAGAAGTGGCCGATCGACCGGTCGAACCGGCGGGCCAGTTCGTAACCCGATCCCGATTGCTCGGACAGTGCGACCAGGATCGCGTGGGTCAGCGCCATTCGGGCACCCTAAGCGGTACCGCCGGTAATATGCAACATGTTGCACTGCAATGATGTGCACTGGCAGGTTGACCGGCCGGTCCTGTACGAGGACAGCGGCGTGGCGATGTACAGACACGGGCGCTCGCGGGTTACGCCGGAAATGAATGAAACGTCTAGTATCACCTACTGGCCGCCCGGTTCGTCCGGGCGGCAAACCATAGGGCACACTTGCACGCACGTCCGGTTACAGCCCCTCCGGACGCGCAGCCAATACGAACTGAAAGCGCAGCAGCCCGCCTGATGAGGAGAGTTCTGTGACATACGTGATCGCTCAACCGTGCGTCGACGTCAAGGACAAGGCATGCATCGAGGAATGCCCCGTCGACTGCATCTACGAGGGCGCACGGATGCTCTACATCCACCCCGACGAATGCGTTGACTGTGGCGCCTGCGAACCGGTCTGCCCGGTCGAGGCAATCTTCTACGAGGACGACGTCCCGGACCAGTGGAGCAGCTTCACGCAGAACAACGCCGACTTCTTCGAGGAGTTGGGCTCCCCGGGCGGTGCCTCCAAGGTGGGCCAGACCGACAACGACCCGCAGGCCGTGAAGGATCTGCCCCCCGCGGGCGAGGACTGATCCACGGCATGTCCCGGCGGGTTGTTTCGGCCGAGTTGCCGGCATTTCCCTGGGATACCCTCGCCGACGTGACCGCGCGGGCACGCGCGCATCCGAACGGCATCGTCGACCTGTCGGTCGGCACCCCCGTAGATGAGGTAGCTCCAGTTGTCCGCGCCGCGCTGGCCGCCGCCGCGGCAGCGCCCGGCTACCCGGCCACCGCCGGCACCGCGGGCCTCCGCCGAGCCATGATCGATGCACTCGGGCGGCGCTACGGCGTGACCGGTCTGACCGAGGCCGCCGTGCTGCCGGTGATCGGCACCAAGGAGTTGATCGCCTGGCTGCCCACGCTGCTCGGGCTGGGCGCCGACGACCTGGTGGTCGTTCCCGAACTGGCGTACCCGACCTACGACGTCGGCGCCCGGCTGGCCGGTGCGCGGGTGGTGGCCGCCGATTCCCTGACCCAGCTCGGTCCGCAGCGCCCGGCGCTGGTGTACGTCAACTCACCGGCCAACCCCACCGGCCGCATCCTCGGCGTCGAGCATCTGCGCAAGGTCGTGACGTGGGCCCGCGAGCGCGGCGTCGTCGTCGCCTCTGACGAGTGCTATCTCGGGCTCGCCTGGGACGGCGAGCCGGTGTCGGTGCTGCATCCCTCCGTGTGCGACGGTGACCACACGGGACTGCTTGCGGTGCACTCACTTTCGAAGACCTCGTCGCTGGCCGGGTACCGCGCCGGTTTCGTCGCGGGGGACGCCGGCCTGGTCGGGGAACTGCTGGCCGTGCGTAAACACGCCGGCATGATGGTGCCCACGCCCATCCAGTCGGCCATGGTCGCCGCGCTCGACGACGACGCCCACGAGAAGGAACAGCGCGAGCGCTATGCCCGCCGTCGGGCCGAACTGCTGCCCGCGGTGCAGCGCGCCGGGTTCACCGTCGAGCACTCCGAGGCCGGGCTGTACCTGTGGGCCACCCGCGACGAACCCTGCCGCGAAACCGTCGCCTGGTTCGCCGAGCGCGGGATCCTGGTGGCGCCCGGCGAGTTCTACGGGGCCCGCGGCGCCCGGCACGTGCGCATCGCGCTGACGGCCACCGATGAGAGCATCGCCGCCGCGGTCGCCCGACTGGCCTGACGAATCCGGGGCCCCGGCGCATCCCCAGCTGGCATTCTGGAGCCATGGACGCCATCACCGATGTCCCGTCGCCCACCAACGAGCCCGTGCACGAATACGCGCGCCGCTCACCGGAACGCAAGCGCCTGAAGGCGGCCGCCACGTCATGGGCGCCGGCGCGCGCGTCGACGTGGTCCAGCCGCACAACCACCGAGCGGTGCTCGGCACGCTGACCAACGGCGAACACGCCGAGGCCACCGCGGCGGTCGAGGCCGCGACGGCCGCCAAGGGCACCTGGGCGGCCACCCCGTTCGACGAACGGGCCGCGGTGATCCTGCGCGCCGCCGACCTGCTGGCCGGACCGTGGCGGGAGAAGCTGGCCGCGGCGACCATGCTCGGCCAGTCGAAGACCGCCTACCAGGCCGAGATCGACTGCCCGTGCGAGCTGGTCGACTTCTGGCGGTTCAACGTCGAGTTCGCCCGGCAGATCCTGGCCGAGCAGCCGATCAGCTCGCCGGGCGTATGGAACCGCACGGACCACCGCCCCCTGGAGGGCTTCGTCTACGCGATCACGCCGTTCAACTTCACCGCCATCGCCGGGAACCTGCCGACCGCGCCCGCCCTGATGGGCAACACCGTGATCTGGAAGCCGTCGCCGACGCAGACGTTCGCGGCGTACCTCACCATGCAGTTGCTCGAGGCCGCCGGTCTGCCGCCGGGGGTGATCAACCTGGTCACCGGCGACGGGTTGGCCGTCTCCGAGGTGGTGCTGGCCGACCCGCGGCTGGCCGGCATCCACTTCACCGGATCGACGGCCACCTTCCAGCACCTGTGGCGCGAGGTCGGCGGCAACATCGAGCGGTACCACACCTATCCACGCCTGGTGGGCGAGACCGGCGGCAAGGATTTCGTCGTCGCGCACACCTCGGCGAACCCGGATGTGTTGCGTACCGCGCTGATTCGCGGCGCGTTCGACTTCCAGGGCCAGAAGTGTTCGGCGGCGTCCCGGGCGTTCGTCCCGAGGTCGGTGTGGCAGCGGATGGGCGACGACTTCCTGGACGCCGCCGGGAAACTCACTTACGGCGACGTGACCGATCTGTCCAACTACGGCGGCGCGGTGATCGATCAGCGGGCATTCGCCAAGAACGTCAAGGCCATCGAACGAGCAAAGAGCGCCGCGGCCGTCGACGTGGCCGTCGGTGGCGAATACGACGACAGCGAAGGCTATTTCGTCCGGCCCACGGTGCTGCTGTCCGACGACCCGACCGACGAGGCGTTCCGCGACGAGTACTTCGGCCCGATCCTGGCGGTGCACGTCTTTCCCGACGACTCCTTCGACGACATCCTGGGCGTTGTGGACCGCGGATCCGCGTACGCGCTGACCGGTGCGGTGATCGCCGACGACCGGGCGGCGGTGCTGAAAACCTCCGAGCGGCTGCGGAACACGGCCGGCAACTTCTACGTCAACGACAAGCCGACCGGCGCGGTGGTGGGCCAGCAGCCGTTCGGCGGGGCGCGCGCCTCGGGGACCAACGACAAGGCCGGGTCCGCGTTGAACCTGTTGCGCTGGACCTCGGCCCGGTCGATCAAGGAAACCTTCGTGCCGCCCACGAATCATCTCTACCCACACATGGGGGACTGACGGCGTGGGCCTGTTCCAGCGGGTGGCCCGGCCGGCGATCCTGGCCGCCAGCCGTTCGCAGGTCATCCGCCGCGCGGCCGAAGGGCTTCCGCTGACCCGGTCGGTGGTGCGCCGCTTCGTGCCCGGTGAATCTGTCGACGACGCTCTCGATTCGGTTGTGGTGCTGCGTGATTCGGGCCGGTTCGTGTCCATTGACCACCTCGGCGAGGACGTCACCGACCGAGCCGATGCCGACGCCACCGTGCGGGCCTACCTGGGGCTGCTGGGCCGGCTGGGGGAGCGCAGCGAACCGTCCGCAACACCCCGCCCCCTCGAGGTCTCCCTCAAGCTCTCGGCGCTGGGCCAGGCGCTGCCCCGCGACGGGGCGAAGATCGCACTCGACAACGCGCACGCCATCTGCACCCGGGCCGCCGAGGTCGGGGTCTGGGTCACCGTGGACGCCGAGGATCACACCACCGCCGATTCGACCCTGTCCATCGTGCGGGAGTTGCGCACCGAATTCGACTGGCTCGGAACGGTTCTGCAGGCATACCTGCGACGTACCGAGGACGACTGCCGTGAGTTCGCGGCCGCCGGGGCGCGAATCCGGTTGTGCAAGGGCGCCTACGACGAGCCGGAGTCCGTCGCCCACCGTGACCCCGCCGCCGTCACCACCAACTACCTGAGCTGCCTGCGGGTACTGATGGCTGGGTCGGGCTATCCGATGGTGGCCTCCCACGACCCGGCCGTCATCGCCGCCGTCCCAGGGATGGCCGCCCAATTCGGGCGCACCGTCGACGATTTCGAGTATCAGATGCTCTACGGCATCCGAGATCCCGAGCAGCGGCGGCTGATCGAGGAGGGCAACCACGTGCGGGTCTACGTGCCCTACGGCTCGCAGTGGTACGGGTATTTCGTGCGCCGGCTCGCCGAGCGGCCGGCCAACCTGATGTTCTTCCTGCGCGCCCTCACCGAGCGCCGAAGCGTCCGTCCGTCCGGCGGGCCGTCGCGAACAGGTTGATCCCGGGCGGGCCCGCAGGCCAGGCTGGTGACCGCGACCCGCCGTCCCGGGTGCGTGCGGGCGGTGTCGGAGATGATGCCGCGCAACAACTGCCGACGGTTCTTGACCGCCCGCGAGGCCGGGATGTCCAGGAACCAACGGTCGATGTAGGGGCCCAGTCGACGCACGCCGTCGGCCCGGTCGTCGTAGACCATCTGCAGCGTCAGATAGTCGCCGGCATAGCCGCGGGGCTTGGTATAGGAGCGGTCGATGAGGGTGCTCAGGGCGAAGTACGGATACGCCTCGCGATGCACGAACGCACCGACGTGGTCGGGGTCGACGGCGCCGGAGTGCACGTGCGCGCGCAGGTGTTCGGCCATCGCGGCGCACGCCGTGTCGACCTGTTGCTGGATCTCGGCGCCGGCGGCGTGGCCGGCGATGAGCAGTTTGTCCGCGGTCAGCATCGCCGATTTGAAATCCGATACGGCCGTGGCGAGTTCGTGCGGAATGGTCGGCGCTGATGTGTCGGTGATCGTCATACCGTCTCCTGGACGTCGGGTGCGGTGAGCATGTGCACGACGCGGCCGGGACCGGACAGGTACGCACTCATGGGAATGATGGTGCTGCGCCGATCATCGGCGGGCACCAGTAGTGGACTACTTCACTTTGTCCGAACGCCGGGGCCCGTCAGGCCGGGAAAGCGGCGACGGGCATGACAACGTTGCCGCGGCATGCGCCGGAGGCGATATCGGTGCTCCACATTCCGCGCAGCGAGCCATCAGACTGCGGGGTGAAGTAGGTGAAGGACTCGGCGGGGCTCCACTGGGATTGGCCGGCGCCGCCGATGGGGCACTGCCACACCCAGTCATAGGCGATCTTCCACTGCTGGCCGTCCCAGCTGTAGCTCAACGGATTCGGAACGGTCGGGTTGGCCGATGCCGGCCCGATCGCGGTCGCGACGCAGCGGGCACCAGAGCAGCTGGTGGTGACGCTGTACACCGCGCTGACATCCGCCTCCGGCAGCCGGGCGGCCGGGCTGGTGCCGCCCTTCTGGGAGGCGTAGGTCACTATCAGGTACCTGCCCGACCAGGCGCCGGGTGCGGCGTGGGCCGGGCCGGCCGTCACCGCGCACAGACCCACCAACAGAGCCGCGAACACCGCGGCGCCGGTTGCGCGCCGTCGTGGTCCGGTCATCGTATTCCCCTGTGGTGGTGAGCTTCTCCACCACGATATCGACGCCATTCCAGTCCAACGGTGGGCGCGCGGGCGTTCGGTCCACATCGTTATGGACTCGAGGCCGACCGTTGCCGGAGAGTGCCTTCGGCGTTACCGGCCGGCGTGCAGGCGCAGCAACGTCCACGCCGCGATGGACTGCGCATCGGTGATCTCTCCGGTGCGCATCATCTCCTCGATCCGGTCCCCGGTGAACCAGTCGAACCGCATGTCCTGCTCCTCAAGTTCGCGCTGTGCGGCGCCCTCGGAGATCCCGGTGGCCAGGAACACATGGCCGCGCTGGCTGCTCATCCCGGCAGCCACGTCCAGCATCCCCAGCCGGGTCAGGTCGGCCGCCCGCAGCCCGGTCTCCTCGTGCAACTCGCGGGCCGCCAGGACGGCGGGCTCCAGTTCGGTCAGCCCGACGGTGCCCTGCGGGAACTCCCAGCGGCGCAGCCCCAGCGGGTAGCGGAATTGTTCGACCAGTCCGTAGCGGTCATCCCCGGCACGCGCGATCACCAGGGCGTAGTGCGGCTTGTCGATCACGCCGTAGAGACCGGGGCTGCCGTCGGGCCGGCGGATCGCGTCCTCGCGCACGGTCATCCAATTGTTGGCGTAGACCTGGCGG
>JAKIXW010000161.1:458-8648 GCA_022708865.1 Acidobacteriota bacterium | reverse complement strand
GGATCGGCACCGCAGCGTGCTCACCGCGCTGGGACTACCGGTGACCTACGACGCTGACGCCCTGCCACAGCTGCTGGAGTACATGGCCGGCGACAAGAAGAACCGCGCCGGGGTACTGCGTTTCGTGGTGCTCGACGGCCTGGCCAAGCCGGACCGCCTGGAGGGCCCGGATCCGGCGTTGCTGGCTGCGGCCTACTCCGAGATCGCCGGGTAGCTACTCGGCACGCGGGGCGTCGGCCGCCGCGGTGGAGTCGCCACGTACCGCGGCGAACACGTCGGTGTCGGCCCGGTCGGCGTCGGCGGCGTCGGGTGCGCTGCCGCGCCGCGTCACCTCCGGCGTGTTGCGATCGATCAGCCACCGGCCGATCGCCACGCCCAGCACCGCGGGCAGGAACACCATCAGAGCGGTGAACGCCGCGAACGTGGTGAGCTCGCTGATCAAACCGGCCGTGTAGAGCGGCTCGTACACCATGGCGATCGCCCACGACACGATCCCGGACAGCAGGCCGGCCGCCAGACCCGCCAGCAGCCAGGTCATCGCGAAGTCCTCGCGGCGGTCCGGGTCGGGGTTGTTGCGCGCGTCGGTGCGGCCGTCGACCCAGCCCCACAGCAGCGCCAGGATGACCAGCACTGCGCACAGGGCGACGCTGATCAGCGCGGCGTGCGTCTCGAACTGGTTTATCAGGGTGCCCTGCACCACGCGGATGACGACCATCAACCCCGCGAACGCCAAGCCGCGCGGCAACCACTTACCCATGGGGCCACAGCGTAGCGAGTAGCGTCGTGGGCCGTGACACATATCCAGCGACGTGACGCTCTGGGTCACCGACTGCGGGCCGCGGACCTGGACGCGATGCTGGTCAGCGATCTCAACAACGTGCGTTACCTGTCGGGGTTCACCGGGTCCAATGCGGCGCTGCTGGTTTTCGCCGACGACCGTCCCGCGCTGCTGGCCACCGACGGCCGGTACCGCACCCAGGCCGCGCGCCAGGCGCCGGATCTGCAGACGGTGATCGAACGCGCCTGCGGCCCGCGGCTGACAGCCCGTGCGGCGGCGGCCGGCGTCGGCCGGATCGGTTTCGAGGGTCACGTGGTGACGGTGGACGCCTTCGACGCGCTCGAGAAACAACTCGGCGGGACCGCCCGGCTGGTCCGCGCGTCGGGCACCGTGGAGGGATTGCGCGAGGTCAAGGATGCCGGCGAGGTCGCTCTGCTGCGGCTGGCGTGCGAGGCCGCCGACGCCGCACTGGCCGATCTGATCGAGCGCGGCGGCCTGCGGCCGGGCCGGAGCGAGCGAGAGGTCCGCAATGAGCTCGAGGCGCTGATGCTCGCGCACGGCGCCGACGGCCCGTCGTTCGAGACGATCGTCGCCGCCGGGCCCAACTCCGCGGTCCCGCACCACCGGCCGACGGACGCAGTGCTGGCCCACGGCGATTTCGTCAAGATCGACTTCGGCGCGCTGGTCGGCGGATACCACTCCGACATGACGCGCACCTTCGTGCTCGGCGCCGCGCAGGACTGGCAGCGCGAGATCTACACACTGGTGGCCACCGCGCAGCGGGCCGGCCGGGATGCGCTGGCCCCCGATGCAGAGTTGGCCGGCGTGGACGATGCGGCGCGGTGCGTGATCGCCGAGGCCGGCTACGGGGAGACATTCGGCCACGGCCTCGGTCACGGGGTCGGTTTGCAGATCCACGAAGCGCCGGGAATCAACGCCACCGCCGCCGGTACACTGCTTGCTGGCTCCGCGGTCACCGTGGAGCCAGGCGTCTACTTGCCCGATCGCGGCGGAGTCCGCATCGAGGACACGCTCGTCATCGGCGAGCACGGCCCAGACCTGCTTACCCGGTTCCCCAAGGAACTGCAGATCCTGAACTAGGAGTACCTATCGTGGCATCGACTGCCGATTTCAAGAACGGCCTCGTCCTCAACATCGATGGCCAGTTGTGGCAGATCGTCGAGTTCCAGCACGTCAAGCCCGGTAAGGGCCCGGCGTTCGTGCGGACCAAGCTCAAGAACGTCGTCTCGGGCAAGGTCGTCGACAAGACCTACAACGCCGGGGTCAAGGTGGAGGTCGAAACCGTCGACCGCCGCGACGCCACCTACCTCTACCGCGATGGCAGCGACTTCGTGTTCATGGACTCCGAGGACTACGAGCAGCATCCGCTGTCCGAGTCGCTGGTCGGCAACGCCGCCAACTTCCTGCTGGAGTCGATGGCGGTGCAGATCGCGTTCAACAACGGCGCGGCGCTCTACCTCGAGCTGCCGGTGTCGGTCGAGCTCCTGGTCAGCCACACCGAGCCCGGCCTGCAGGGCGACCGGTCGTCGGCGGGCACCAAGCCGGCCACCATGGAGACCGGTGCGGAGATCCAGGTGCCGCTGTTCATCAACACCGGGGACAAGCTCAAGATCGACACCCGCGACGGAAGCTACCTGGGCCGCGTGAATGCCTGACGGCGGGGCGGACGGGAAGCCAGGTCGCGTCGGCAGGTCGGGGGGCAGGCACGCTGCCCGCAAACGCGCCATCGACCTGCTGTTCGAGGCCGAAGCGCGGGGTCTGACAGCCGCCGAGGTGGCCGATTCACGCACCCTGCTGGCCAACTCGAAGGCCGGCATCGAACCGCTGAACCCGTACACGGAGACCGTCGCGCGCGGGGTCACCGAAAACGCGGCCCACATCGACGACCTGATCAGTTCGCACCTGCAGGGCTGGACCCTCGAGCGGCTGCCGGCCGTCGACCGGGCCATCCTGCGGGTCGCCGTCTGGGAGCTGTTGCACGCCACCGACGTACCTGAGCCGGTAGCCGTCGACGAGGCCGTCGAGCTGGCCAAGGAACTGTCCACCGATGATTCGCCCGGGTTTGTCAACGGGGTGCTCGGCCAGGTCATGTTGGTGACCCCGCAGATCCGGGCCGCCGCGAATGCACTGAGGCCGGACCAGCCGCAGTAGGTCGCCGTACACTCTGTGCCCATGGGATTCAATCCGAAGGACGCGATCGACTCGGCTCGTGACATCGCCACCTATGCGGTCGAGATGTCGGCCGACATCGTCGACAATGCCGTAGACATTCTCAAGGGCAACGTCGCCGAGGGTGCCAGCAACATCGTCCAGGACTCGATGGACATCGCCAGTCACACCGTGGAGAAGGTCAAGGAGATCGCCACGGGGCGCGACGCCGAGGACTGACGGGGCCTGACAGGGCCGAGGGCGGGTGCGCTCACACCGAGCGTGAAACCCTGGCGAAAATTCGGCCCCGGGATCGCCGAGGATTCACACTCGGTGAATCAGCCGTCCGCTGATCGCCGGACGCAGGAGCGGTTCGCCACGCAGGTGATGGCCCTGCTCGACGTCCGCCCATACGAGCCACTCGTGCTCCGGGTGTAATGAGCGAGCTACAGGCCAAGTGCCTGATACGTCCGGCGGACGAATTTCGGTTGCGCCGTGCGCAGTTTGGCCACCGAGGTGTTGCCCGCGACGGCCACGCCCGCCTCGGCGCCCAGGTCGGGGGCGTTCTGGATCAGGTAGATCAGGATCAGGTCGGCGGTCGGATCGGCCTGCCACCAGGTGCCGAACGCGCCGGGCCAGGTGAACGAACCCACTCCGCCGGGGCCGAACAGCGGGGTTGACTGCGTGGGGTCGGTGACGACCGCGAGGTTCAGGCCGAAACCCCGGCCCTGCCAGTAGGGCATACCCAGGAACGGGATGCGCTTCTGGGCGTCGGTCAGCCGGTCGGAGCGCATCTGCCGGACCGATTCGGCCGACAGCACCCGGACGCCGTCGATCTCACCGTCGGCCAATAACATTCGCGCGAACCGCAGATAGTCGTCGGCCGTGGACCACAATCCGCCGCCGCCCTGGGAGAACCGTGGTGGGGAGATGGGCGCCGGGCCCATCACGTCGTGACTGAGCCGGCCCTGGCCGTCCAGCTTGTACATGGTGGCGGCGCGGCGGCGCTGCTCGGGGGTGAGCCAGAAGCCGGTGTCGGGCATTTGCAGTGGACCGAGGATCCGCTCGGTGAGCACGTCCTGCAGCGGTTTGCCCTCGAGCCGCGAGAGCAGGATCCCGAGCAACTCGGTGGAATGGCTGTAGGTCAGTCGCTCACCGGGCTGGTGCAGCAGTGGCAGCCCGGCAACCTCGGCCAGCCAGTGATCGGCGTCCTGACGCAGCGAAACCCCGGCGTAGGCGCGTGCGATCGGGCCCAGCACCGAGAACGCGTACGCCAGCCCGGTGCGGTGGGTCATCAGGTCCTCGACCGTGATCGGGCGGATCGCCGGCACCGTGGAGTCCAGCGGCCCGCGGGGGTCGGTCAACACCCGCATCTCGGCCAGTTCCGGCAGCCAGTGCGTCACCGGGTCGCGCAGCGCCAGCCGGCCCTGCTCCACCAGCGTCATGGCGGCGGCCACCGTGACCGGTTTGGTCATCGAGGCGACCCGGAAGATCGTGTCGCGCTGCATCGGCAGGCCGGCTTCCACGTCCCGGTGGCCGATCTCGTTGACCTGCAACACCTTTCCAGCCTGCCAGGCGAGCGTCACCGCGCCGGATAGCGCGCCGTTGTCGACCGCTTCCTGGATGGACGCCTGATTGCCGTCGAGATTCACCCGGCCAGCGTACTCAGCGGACGCGTTCGCGTTGCCGCCGATCGGCCTGTTAAGCTTCCTGGCAGTTCGACATCCTTTAACGAGCCGTCCAGAGAGGCGGAGAAGGAGGTCAGGCTCTGTGACGAGCCCCTCAGACAGTGCCGGTTCTGTGGACCGTGAGTTGATGTCCGACGCGGACGTCGGCCGGACCATCTCCCGCATTGCGCATCAGATCATCGAGAAGACCGCTCTGGACGGTCCCGACGCCCCGCGCGTCGTTCTCCTCGGCATCCCCACCCGCGGCCCCGTGCTGGCGGCCCGGCTGGCGGCCAACATCAAGGAGTTCTCCGGCGTGGCCGTCGGTCACGGCTCCCTGGACATCACGCTCTACCGCGACGACCTGAACACCAAGCCGCCGCGCGCGCTGGAGGACACCACGATCCCCGCGGGCGGCATCGACGGCGCGCTGGTGATCCTGGTCGATGACGTGCTCTACACCGGCCGGTCGGTGCGCGGCGGGCTCGACGCGCTGCGCGACCTGGGCCGACCACGCGCCGTGCAGTTGGCGGTCCTGGTGGACCGCGGCCACCGGGAGCTGCCGATCCGCGCCGACTACGTCGGCAAGAACGTCCCGACCTCGCGGTCGGAGAACGTGAAGGTGCGCCTCGTCGAGTCCGACGGGCACGACAGCGTCAAGATCGCCCCACACGGAGGTCCGACCCGGTGAAACACCTGCTCAGCGCTGCCGACCTGACGCGCGCGGACGCCACCGCGATCCTTGACAACGCCGACCGGTTCGCCCAGGCCCTGACCGGCCGGGAGGTCAAGAAGCTACCCACCCTGCGTGGGCGCACCGTTATCACGATGTTCTACGAGAACTCGACCCGCACCCGGGTGTCCTTCGAGGTGGCCGCCAAGTGGATGAGCGCGGACACCATCAACGTCAGCTCGTCGGGTTCATCGGTGGCCAAGGGCGAGTCATTGCGGGACACCGCGCTGACCCTGCGCGCCGCGGGCGCCGACGCGCTGATCATCCGGCACTCGGCCTCCGGGTCGGCGTACCAGCTGGCCGAGTGGACGGCCGAACCGGGTGGCGGGGGACCATCGGTCATCAACGCCGGCGACGGCACGCACGAGCACCCCACCCAGGCACTGCTGGACGCCCTGACCATCCGGCAGCGGCTCGGCGGGTTCGAGGGCAAGCGCGTCGTGATCGTCGGCGACGTGCTGCACAGCCGGGTCGCACGCTCCAACGTGCTGCTGCTGTCCACCCTGGGCGCCGACGTCGTGCTGGTCTCGCCGCCCACGCTGCTGCCGGCGGGGGTCGACCAGTGGCCGGTGCGGGTGTCGCACGATCTGGACGCCGAACTGCCGGCCGCCGACGCCGCGATGATGCTGCGGGTGCAGGCCGAGCGGATGAACGGCGGATTCTTCCCTTCCGAGCGGGAATATTCGGCGACCTACGGGCTGTCGGCCAAGCGGCAGGCGATGCTGCCCGAGCACGCGGTGGTGATGCACCCCGGGCCGATGCTGCGGGGCATGGAGATCGCGTCGTCGGTGGCCGATTCGTCGCAAGCGGCGATCCTGCAACAGGTGACCAACGGCGTGCACGTGCGGATGGCGGTGCTGTTCCATCTGCTGATCGGGGCACAGCCGGCCGAGACGGGAGTGGATGCATGAGTCTTTCCAGCGACAGCATTCTGATCAAGGGCGTACGCCTCTACGGTGAGGGCGATCCGGTCGACGTCCTGGTGACCGACGGGCAGATCGCCGAGATCGGCACCGGTCTGGTGGCCGACCTGGATCTGGTCGAGGTGATCGACGCCGAGGGCCAGGTGCTGCTGCCCGGCTTCGTCGACCTGCACACGCATCTGCGCGAGCCGGGCCGCGAGTACACCGAGACCATCGAAAGTGGTTCGGCCGCAGCTGCTCTGGGCGGATTCACCGCCGTCTTCGCGATGGCCAACACCGACCCGGTGGCCGACTCGCCGGTGGTCACCGACCACGTCTGGAAGCGCGGCCAGGACGTTGGCCTGGTCGACGTGCACCCGGTGGGCGCGGTCACGGTGGGCCTCGGCGGCAAGAAGCTCACCGAGATGGGGCTGATGGCCCAGGGCGCCGCGCAGGTCCGGATGTTCTCCGACGACGGCAAGTGCGTCGACGACCCGCTGATCATGCGCCGCGCGCTGGAGTACGGGTCGGGGCTGGGTGTGCTGATCGCTCAGCACGCCGAGGAGCCCCGGCTGACAGTGGGCGCGGTGGCGCACGAAGGACCCAATGCGGCCCGGCTGGGCCTGGCCGGCTGGCCGCGCTCGGCCGAGGAGTCGATCGTGGCCCGCGACGCCATCCTGGCCCGGGACGCCGGCGCCCGGGTGCACATCTGCCACGCCTCCACCGCGGGAACCGTCGAGATCCTGAAATGGGCCAAGGCGCAAGGTATTTCGATCACCGCCGAGGTCACCCCACATCACCTGCTGCTCGACGACAGCCGGCTCGAGACCTACGACGGCGTCAACCGGGTCAACCCGCCGCTGCGGGAGGCCGCCGACGCCGCCGCGCTGCGCCAAGCCCTTGCCGACGGTGTGATCGACTGTGTGGCAACCGATCACGCGCCGCACGCCGAACACGAGAAGTGCGTGGAGTTCGCGAATGCCCGGCCGGGCATGATGGGGCTGCAGACCGCGCTGTCGGTGGTCACCGAGGCGATGGTCAGCTCCGGGCTGTTCACCTGGCGCGACGTGGCCCGGGTGATGAGCGAGAACCCGGCCCGCATCGTCGGACTGCCGGACCAGGGCCGGCCCCTCGAGGTCGGCGAGCCGGCGAACCTGACCGTGGTCGATCCCGACGGCTCCTGGACGGTGGCCGGCGATCAGCTCGCCGGGCCGTCGGCGAACACCCCCTACGAGGCCATGACCCTGCCGGCGACGGTGACCGCCACCCTGCTGCGGGGCCGGATCACCGCGCGCGACGGAAAAGCGGCCCTGTGACCCCGGGGCGCGGATGAACACCGGAACATTGGTCGGCTCGCTGGTCTTCGCCGGGGTCCTGGCGGTGGTGATCGCCCTCATCATCCACCTCATGCTGCGCGGCTGGCGCCGTCGCGCGGAACGCCAGATGTCGACCATCGGGCAGCTCCCGGCGCTGCCGGATACGGTGGGGCAGGCGGTGATTCCCGGCATCAAGGGCCTCTACGTCGGCAGCACCATCGCGCCCAGCTGGCAGGACCGGATCGCCGTCGGCGACCTGGGTTACCGCACCACGGGCGTGTTGACCCGCTACCCGGAGGGAATCATGCTGCAGCGCAGCGGTGGTAACCCGATCTGGATCCCGGCCGAAGCGGTCACGGCGATCCGGGCCGAACGCGGCCTCGCCGGCAAGGTGCTGACCCACGACGGCATCCTGACGATCCGCTGGCGACTGCCCGGCGGCACCGAGATAGACACCGGCTTCCGCGCCGACGAACGTGCGGACCACGACAACTGGATCGTGGCGTCCAAGGGCGCCGAACAGGGAGGGGCGGCATGACCGGCAAGGCGGTACTGGTCCTCGAGGACGGCCGGGTGTTCACCGGCCGCGAATTCGGGGCGGTCGGTCAGACCCTGGGCGAGGCGG
>JAKIXW010000161.1:0-380 GCA_022708865.1 Acidobacteriota bacterium | reverse complement strand
CCGCCAGATCGTGATCGCCACCGCCCCGCAGATCGGCAACACCGGCTGGAACCCCGAGGACGGCGAGAGCCGCGCCGACAAGATCTGGGTGGCCGGCTATGCGGTGCGCGATCCGTCGCCGCGGGCGTCGAACTGGCGCGCCACCGGGACGCTCGATGACGAACTGGTGCGCCAGGGTGTCGTCGGCATCGCCGGCATCGACACCCGTGCGGTGGTGCGGCACCTGCGCACCCGCGGCTCGATGAAGGCCGGGGTGTTTTCGGGTCCCGCACTGGCCACCGAGAACGAGTTGCTGGACCGGGTGCGCGGGCAGGAGTCGATGCTGGGCGCCGATCTGGCCGGGCAGGTCAGCACGGATGACACCTATGTGGTGGAACCCG
>JAKIXW010000160.1:289-8712 GCA_022708865.1 Acidobacteriota bacterium | reverse complement strand
GGGATAGTGGAGTTCGTCGACCAGGTATGCGCGCTGTGCCTCCGCGACACCGAAGTAGGCGCTCGTCCATCGAGTCAGCGCACGGTCGACCGTGGTGCGAACAAGGCTGCGGGGCTTGGGATCACCGATGTTGTGCATCCACATGATGGTGTGCTGGACACCTGCGATGCGGGCAGCGATGCGGCCCAGGACCTCCGCGTTGTATCCCCGCAGTATGACGACATCCGGGCGCGCTCGCCGGAACTGCCCGACGAGGCCGCGCAGGGCGCACACCGCCTGCAGCTTGCCGCCCAGATGCAACGCTCGCGCATCGATCCCCGCCGCGGGCAGGTCGGCGAAGAGCCCCCGCTCGTCGCCGATGCAGACGACCGAGACGGTGAACCGTTCCGGGTCCAGTCGCGGCGACAGGGTCGTCACGTGGCGCTCCGCCCCGCCGACCCGCAGGTCCGGAACCACGAACAGCACGCGAATCGGCCGGCGGCCGGGCGGAAGATGTTCCGGCGCAACGATACCGCCGGGTGGCGCCAGGATCGGGTGCTCACGCATGACGGGATCGCCCTCCGAGGGGGACGCCGTCGCCGCCCGCGGTCCGATCGGCCCAGCCGACGGTGATTCCGACCAGCAGGAAGATGACGCCCACGGGAAATTCGAAGAATCGGTGGTCGACCGTCAGGCCGGCGCACACCAGGATGGCCAATGCCATCATCGCGAGGACGGCGATCGGCTTGCCGCAGAGCTCGTCGGCCGGCAGCGCCCGGTAGGCTTCCCACAGCCGGTAGGTGGCCAGCACGAGGATGCACAGCCACATCAGGAGTCCGATCAGGCCCAATTCGGCGGTGATCGCCAACTCGTTCTGGTGCGACACCTCGCCGAATCCCTGGTCGAAGGCAATCTCCGGCGACCACTGCTGGTGGTGATAGGTGTTGACCGACTGGAACCGGCCGATTCCCCATCCGTCCAAGGGTTTTCGGACGATTGCCCAGAACGCGGTCTGGATGTCGTTCAGCCTGGCATCCACCTCGGCCTCGGAGCCGACTCCACCTGCCTCGCGGTCGGAACTGGTGAATGTCGACCAGTTGACGGCGACCGTTGTGATCAGCAGTCCCAGGACCGTGAGGTAGCCGCGTCGGTAACCGTTGGCCAGGGCAGCGCCGATCACGAGAACCAGCACGCCGCACAGCCAGGCGGCCCGGGTGTGCGTCTCGTAGATACCGATTCCACAGGCAAGGGCGATCAGACCGGCGATCCGGCGCTGCCATACCGGTTCGGACCGCCTGCTGGCGATCAGCATCGCGATCGCGAAGCCAAGGGCCAGGATCATGCCGTTGATCACCGGATGGTTCAGGATGCCCACGGCTCGGCCGGCCCAGCCTGGGTTCTCGATCTCGACCATGTAGCGGGGCCAGACTAGACCGGACAGCGGAGTGAACGGCAGGATGCTGACCGCCGCCGAGTAGGCCGCCAGGATCAGGACCACCCATAGCAGAGCGCGCACGGTGGACGTGCGGTCGAAAGTGCGCCGACCGACGGCGTACAACGCAAACGGGATGACGATCCCCACGATGATGAACCGGGTCACCGAGAAGGATTCGGCGATGAGTGGGTTGTACGCGGGATATCTGTGAGGGGCGAGCATGGAGTAGACGTTCCATGCGACGTACACGCCCATGGCCCACTCGACGGCGCCGATGCGGCGCAGTCGAGAGGTCGTGCGATCCATCCACAAGATCGTCGAGGTGGCCAGTGCTGCGAACGCGATCAGGAACAGCTCGATGGGAAGGCCGACCACCAACCGGACCGGGAGCCGCGCGAACATCGCGACGAGCAGCAGGAAGGTGGCGGCGACAGGGCTGGCGACGGCGCAGATCCCGAGCGCCAGGCCAACCACACCGACCAGCAGGATCAGGCCGGATCTGGAACCCATTAGGTGGGTCACCGAGATGGCCACGGCGATCCCGGCCAGGGCGGTCGCGGCAGGCCACATTGATCCGGGCCGCATGCGGAGAACGGGGATGTCTTCCGCCACCCGCAGATCCGTCATCAGCGGGTCCCGCTCTCCGGCCCATCGACCAGCACCGCGCCCATGAGGACTGCATGTGTGTCGGCGAGCGTCTCGACCGCCGCGGTGACGTCGCTGGCCCGCGTTCGGTTCCGGTCGACCACTACGATGGTGAAATCTGCTGCTGCACAGATCGGTTGGGCGTCGATGTCATCGGAGATTGCGGGTGAGGCAACCACGATCACGTCGGTGTCGGCACGAAGCTCGTCGAAGACCGCGACGATCCGCTCACGGCTCACCAGCGGGTAGCGATCGGCGAGCCCCGAGCCCGAGCGCATGACCTTCAACGACTCGACCGTGCCGGGCTGCAGGACACTGCTCACCACCTTGTGATCGGCCAGCGCTTCGTTGAAGCCGGGGCTGCGTAGCGATGGGTCGTTCATGGTGTGCACCAGGACCGTTGAATTCCCCTGTCCTGCTGACAGTCTGGCCAGCGCGGCGGCCAATTCCACCGCTCCGCACGCGCCGTGACTATCGGTCACCGCGACGACCGTCGACTTCGGCAGATCCTGCATGCTGACGACGTTGGCCAGCGCACGCAAGCGGTCTTCACGCAGCCTGTCCATTTCGGCCGTTCCTCCGGTCGGTATCTCGGCCAGTGGCTTGACACCGGTCTTTTCGAGAAGGTCGGCCGCATTCGCAAGTCGCGTGGACAAGCTCGCCAGGCCGAGGGCGGCGAGCACGCCGAGCAGCAGTCCGCCGAGAGCCCTGGCCAGGAACTGGAACGCGATGTGAGCACTGACCTGGGTAACTCCGGCCCGCAATTGGAGTTCCTGGAGTTGATCGGTCGAGTCCGCACGCAGGGTGTTGAGTTCCTGCTGCACCGCGGGAGCCATCGGATTCATGAATCCGTCGGGCCCGGGCCGGGACAGCAGTGAGTCGAGTTCTGCCTGTCTGTCATGGATCGCCTTGGCATTCCTGCGCTGACGGACCGAGTTGATGTCGTCGCGGAACGCCTCGGCCATCATCTGTGCCGCATCCTGGGCAACCGTCGGATCCGTCGCCGTGGCCTCGATGGTCAGGATCGGACTGGCTCCGACCATGCGCGCCTCGAAGGTGACATCGGCGGGGATGTTCCCGTTGGCCCGCAACCGATCGACCGTCGCGGGCTGGTTCAGCAGGGTGGCGTACCCGACCGCCATCGCCGCGTCCTCGACGGGATTCCGGCCGGGCGACGACAGCACCAGTGTCGAAGTGGCCGCGTAGGTGGGCTTGCTGAGGAGCAGCGGCTGCAATGTCGTCAGCATTGCGAGCACGGTGATCACCAGTACGGTTCGCCATCGTCGCCGGATCTGGTCGAACCGGCGCTTCGTCGTCGGATTCATTCCCCCTCCAGAATGGATCGCGTTCCAAGGATTCCCCTGATGCGGCTCATGACGCCACACCCCCGAGTGCCGCTGCCGGCGCGTGGTCCTCGATCATCTCGGCAACCACCCGCCGGGCCGATCTGATCGCACCTTCCATCAGGCCGAAGTACTCCAGACTGGTTTCGGTGCCGGCCCAGTGGACACGGCCGTGCGGGGTGGTCAGCGCCGGGCCCAGTCCCAGCCAGTCGCCGGGGCCGAACAGCGCGGCGTAGCAGCCCCGGCTGTACTGCTCGGCGGGCCAGTCCGTCACCGAAATGCGGTCCGGTGGTGGCAGATCGGGAAACAGCCGTCGGGTGTGGGCCAGCGCGGCCTCCTGCTGCTGCGCCGCGGACATCGCCGAGAACGACAACGCGGCAGCACCGGTGACGAATCCGGTTAGAACACCGGCCGATTCATCGGGCGGCGAATCGTCGACCGTGGAAAGCAGCGGGCCATCGGTGCTCACCGACCACCCGGACAGACCGTCGGCGCGCCACAGCGGCGCGGGATAGCTCAGGTGCACCTTGATCGCGCATCCGCGTCCCGTGGCGGCCGAGGCCCTGGGCGTGCTCAATGCGGGCCGGAACTCGATCCCCTGCGCCAGCAGCGGTGGTACGGCGACCACCACCCGGTCGGCCCGGATGTCGCGCGGATTGCCGTCCGCGGTGGAGACGCACTGCACCACAACGCCTTCGGAGTCCTGAGCGATCGTGCTGACCGGATGCTGCAAGCGCACCCGCTCGCCGAGCCGCTCTGCGAGCGCCTGGCACAGCAGGTGGGAGCCGCCGTCGATCCGCCACTCCTGGGCACCCCCCTCGAACGAGTTGAGGTACCGGATGCCACCGCCGGATCGCAGATAGAAGGCCATGTGCAGGACGGAGATGTCCGCCGGGTCGGCGGCCATCATCTCGCCGATGAAGAGCGGGAAGAACGTCCGGGCATCCGGATGTGTCACCTCGTCGGCGAGCCAGCGGGCGGCCGTCTGCCGGTCGAGGAGTTTGGCCTGCGGGGTCCGCCAGGGGGCGTCGGGGCGGACCTGGGCGACGAGGTCCTCGAGCCGGTCGAAGAGATCCCCGAGCGCGACCGCATCCAGGGGTGGTACCCGGCTCGCCGTCGTGGTACGGGTTCCCGACATCAGGAACGTGCTGTTCCCAGCCATCCCCGTCGAGGCCAGGGGCAGGTCGTACTCCCGGATCATGGCGAGCAACTCGGTGTGCGCGACGCCGAGGTAGGCCGCACCGCCGTCGGCGAGAACACCTGCGGAGAGCGGGATCCCGTGCATCCGGCCACCCACCCGATCGCGCGCCTCGAGGATGGTGACCTCGGCGCCCGCGGCGACCAGGTCCAGAGCGGCGGTCAGGCCGGCCAGGCCGGCTCCGACGACGACAACGTGCATTTCTTCCCCCGTTTCACGTGGTGGCGAAGGCGACCTTCTCGAACAGCCCCTCCGGCGTGGGATCATCGACGAAGTCGTCGTACAACAGCTCCGTGCCGAAATCGCGCGCGATCGCGCTCAGCACCCGGGTGGCCAGTAACGAGTCGCCGCCGAGTTCGAAGAAGTCGGAGTTGATCTCTACGTCCTGGATCCCGAGCACCCGCCGGAAGATCTCCACGATCCGAGCTGCATTCATGGGCCGGTTCCTTTGCTCTCGCCTTGGCGGGCGGCACGCTGTGTTGCCGACCGGTCGATCTTTCCGCTGGCCGTGTATTCCAGCGTCGCAACGAATTTCACGATGGCGGGGACGAACTGACTAGGCAGTCGTTCGCGCAGGAAACTTTTCAGTGCGGCCGCGGTGGTGTCCCCGGCTGGCACGACATACGCGGTCAAGGTGGTTCGCCCCCGGCTGTGTTCGCCGACGACGACGGACCCCGCCACGGCTGGATGGGCGTTGAGCTGGGTCTCCACTTCGGCCGGATGTACGCGCACACCAAGGACTTTCACCTGCTCGTCGACGCGGCCGCTGGAGCGCAGGAGTCCGTACTGGTCGCGCGTCACCAGATCGCCGGTCCGGAACCAGCGGGTCGGGCCGCCGCCGTGATCGGCGATCGGGAATGCGCTGTCGGTGTACTCCGGCAATCGGAGGTAACAGCTCGCCAGGGAGGTCCCCGAGATCAGCAGCTCGCCGTCGGCGGTGATGTGATCCCGGACATGGGGCAGCGCACGGCCCAGCGGCGCATCGCCGTCATGGGTGGCGACCGCCCGCTCGGTGCCGGGTCCGGCGAGCTGCACCGCGTGGGTGATCATCGTCGTCTCGGTGCACCCGTAGGTGTTGAGCAACCGGATGTGCCCGACGTCGAGGTCGCGCCATTGCCGCAACCGGGTCGGGTCGACCCGTTCACCGCCGATCACCACCAGTCGGAGTCCGGGTGGCAGCGTGGCGCGCTCCTCGTGCAGGAAGAGCACCAATTCGTGCCAGAACGCGGTCGGCAGGTCGACGACCGTGATCTCCTGTGCGGCCAGCGTGCGGACGAAGCGCGGCATCGAACCGCAATGCACGCCGTCGTCGAAGACCAGGGTCGCGCCCGCGGTCAGGGCGGGCAGGATCTCCTCCAGGCAGGTGTCCCACCCGAGGGACGCGAACTGGAGCACCCGGTCGTCAGGAGTGAGCGCGAACAGTCGGCGCAGGGCCCGCACGGTGGCGGTCAGGGCCTGTCGCGACACCACGACCGGCTTCGGCGCCCCGGTCGATCCCGACGTGCACAGCACGTAGGCGGGGTTGTCGGGCGAAATAGTCTGTGGCAGAGCATGATCTGGTGCAACCGGGATTCCGCCGAGCACCTCGTTCGGCAGACCCGTGGATCGGGCCGGGTCCGCGGTCAACGTGTGGAGCCGATCGATCCCGAGCACCGACGCGATCGCCTGCATCCGGGTGGCCGGGAGGTTCGCGTCTATCGGGCAGTAGGCCGCGCCGGCCCGCAGGATCGCGAGCACCTGTTCGGCCGCGTCCGGTGTGTGCGAGACCAGCGCACCGACCAGATCGGCCGATCCACGAGCACCGGAGCCGAAACCCGTTGCCCGGTAGCGCGATGCGGTCAGCCGGACCCGAGCCGCGAATTGAGCGTAAGTGGCGGGGACCCCGTTGTGCACGACGGCGGTGCGCCGGGGGCATTCCTGCACCACCGCGTCGAAGTCCCCGACCACGTCTTCTCCGACCTCGGCGTTCACTGTGGGCGGCCGACCCGCCACTGTCCACAGCGACGGGTCGGCCGGTGTGATGGCCCCGTCGGCGAGCATGGTCAGGCCGACCCCCGTGTTCGATGCCCCCGGTGTCATCGGATCAATCCACCGTCACGGACTTAGCCAGGTTTCGGGGCTTGTCGACGTTGCAGCCCAGGCTCAACCCGATCGTGCGGGCCAGGATCTGCATCGGCAACACGCTCTCCAGCGGGCCCCACGGCGCATTCAGGTTGGTGGGCAACGGAATCGTGCAGCCCCCGGTGTTGCCGACACTGATGATCCGACCACCGCGCGTCGCGACCTCGGCGATGCTGGAGGCCATCTTCGGGTCCCCGTTGTCGACCACCACGACGGGAGTTCCGTCGCCGATCAAGGCGAGCGGACCGTGTTTCAGCTCACCCGCCGGGCAGCATTCGGTCCACCGGTAGGTCAGTTCCTTCAGTTTCAGCGCGCCCTCGGCTGCATACGGTAACCCGTTGCCCTTCGAGATGAACACGAAGCCACTGCTCGAACTCAGCTCTTCGGCGATGGGCGGGATGAGGCACTTCGACACCGTCGCCGCGGCGGCCAGCCGATCCGGCATGCGCCGCAGTTCGTCGACCAGTTGGGCGGCGGTGGACCGCGTCAGCCGGCCTGAGTCGACGAGTGCGGACAGTGCCAAGGCCGTTCCCGCGATCACCTGGCAGACGAACGTCTTGGTGGCCGCCACACCGACCTCGGGGCCGGCCGAACAGGTGATGAAACCGGCTGCGCGCCTAGCCAATGTGGAATGGGCGTTGTTGGTAATGGCCAGTACCGGGTCGCCGGGCTCCAGGCCGTCCAGGGCGCGCAGCACATCGGCCGTTTCACCGGACTGGCTGATCGCCAGGCGCAAGGTGCCGGCCTCCGAGATCTCCGAGCCGGCCTCGCTGGCCACGGTGACGCGCACCGGCACGCCACCCACCCGGCGCAGCAGATTGGCGATGACCTGACCGGCATTCAACGAAGTGCCACAACCGATCACGTGCACCCGATCGAACTGCGCACAGCCCAGCTCCCGCCACAGGCTGCCGGCGGCGACCCGGTCGCCGAGCTCGTCGAGCACCCGCGCCGCGGCGGCGGGTTGTTCGTCGATCTCCTTGGCCATGTGGTCGACGTAGCCGTTCAGCTCCACATCGCCGCTGCGCCATGGGCACCGCGCCACGGCGCTGGGATGGCGGGGCCCGGACCGAGCCGGCGCCACGGTGCCGGTCAGTTCGACGACGTCGTCGTCCTCGAGCACGGTGAAACGGTCGACCCAGTCCGTGACCGCAGCGATGTCGCTGGTCGCGAAGTCGCCGTGGGCGGAATGGGCGATCAGCAGGGGCGAGCGGCGGGCCGCCACCACGATTCGGCCGGTCCGCTTCTCCAGGACCGCCAACGCCCAGGATCCCTCCAGCGGCGTGAGCGCGGCCTGCACCGCGTCCGGCAGATCTCCGGACACCGCCAGCTGATCCTCGATCAGGTGGCACAGCACTTCGCTGTCGACGTCCGAGGTGAAATGGTGGCCCGACAGGGCCAGGGCATGCCGAAGCTGCACGGCGTTCTCGATTATCCCGTTGTGCACCAGACTGATTCGCCCGCCGCAGTCCGAATGGGGGTGGGCGTTGGCCTCGGTGGCCGGCCCGTGGGTGGCCCACCGGGTGTGACCGATGCCCGTGCCGTCCAGTTCGGGGCCGGCCCAGCCGGCGACCGAGCGGTTCAACGCGTCGACGTGCCCCACCGTCCGGAACCGCACCACATCCCCGGTCGTCGTGCGCACCGCGACCCCGGCCGAGTCGTAGCCGCGGTATTCGAGCCTGCGAAGGGCGGTGAGGAGATA
>JAKIXW010000160.1:0-239 GCA_022708865.1 Acidobacteriota bacterium | reverse complement strand
CCCGCACATCAGCGGACCCTCCGGTCCGGCCCGATCCGATGTGGGCGGCGGCCCCCCAGCCGCCGCCACCGCTCGGAAGTGACCGTCGTTCGCCCGGCGTACCCCACGTCCGCCGGATCCAGCAAAGACTTTGCCAGCGGGCGCTGACTGTCGCTGGGAGCTAACTTCCGGATCACCACTTCACTATCGGTCCCGGCACGGGCGAGGTACATGGACCATCAGAGCCAATTTTGGCTAGT
>JAKIXW010000015.1:10781-30777 GCA_022708865.1 Acidobacteriota bacterium | reverse complement strand
GTCGCCCTGCGGCTGGCCCTGGGGAGCGCCGTAGCCCTGGGGTCCGCCCTGGGGGGTGTAGCCGCCGCGGTACTGGTCGTACGACGGCGCGGGACCGTAACCGGATGGCGGCCGCTGCTCATAGGACTGCGGGTAGCCCCCCTGCTCCGGGTACGACGGCCGTGGGGGCTGGTTGTAACCCTGGTCGTAGCTGCCCTGGGCGGCATACCGCGGATCGTCCTGCGGGCGCCCGTAGCGGTCGTCGTAGTACTCATCGGCGGGCCGGTCGGGTCGGTCCTGGCCGGGGCGGTACGTCGGGTTGTCGCTCATCGCTGGTACTCCTGGTTCTGCGGTCAACGCCTGCTCTGATTGTGGGGGTGTCTGGGCGCCCGCGTCGGGGTTGACCACTCCGTGCGCGCGTACCTGGCCGGTGTGCAGGGCCGGTGACTGCTCGAATCGGACGACCACCTCACCATACGTTTGCCAACCACGCTCACCGACGTACGCGGCCAGATGTTTGGCAAATGTGTCCGATGTGAGATCGCGGTCCGAAAGGACTTTCTGATAGTCGGAAACGCTGAGGGTAATGACATATTCGTTGGGAGCCAACCGGTGACCACCGGCCAGCGTCCGGACTTCGTCGTCGGCCTCGCGACGCAGCAGGTCCTCGACTTCCTCGGGGACGATCGAACCGCCGAACACGCGGGCGAAGGCGTCCTCGACGGTGGATTCCAGCTTGCGGTCGAACCGCTCGACCAGACCCATCTCACCGCCTACCTTCTTATTCCGCGCGCATGACATCTGCTGGCGGCCATGCGTCTACCGCGCCCCTGTGTTTGTCTCACCTGCATGTTATCGGGCGGGAGTGCCCAGACGGCACCGTGGTAACTCTGAGAATCGTGTTGTCGCAGGTCAGCGCGCTGATCTTGGGGGAAGGGCCGGTCGGGAGGAGCTGCGATCGGTTTGGGATTCGGGCCGGGGTGCGTGATACGCTTCCGCGGTCATTCGGGCGAGTGGCGGAATGGCAGACGCGCTGGCTTCAGGTGCCAGTGTCCTTCGGGACGTGGGGGTTCAAGTCCCCCTTCGCCCACATTGAGCAGTTCCGCGAACTGCGAGCGCTTAGGTCACGAACTCGAAAGAGGGCGTGACCTTTGTGTTTGGTGGGGGTGGTCGGATTGATGTGGATCTGGCGGGGCGTGGGGGATTTCTGCCGGCAGATCCCCACAATCACAGACCCGTTCTCGGGTCGAGGACTTTGTGGCTAGGTCAGAACGTAGCGGGCCCCGCGGCGTTCTCCTTGGAGAGTCAGGCGCCCGTCGTCGACCAGTCGTTTCAACATTGCACGCGCTTGTACGGGAGTTGTCTGGCAGAGCTGGGCGGCCTGGCTCCGGTTGATTGATCCGTAGGCGCTGACGTAATCGAGGACCATCCGCTCCTGTTGGAGGGGGTCGGCCCCTTTGACACGAACGTAGGCATTGCGATCCTGCGCCAAGTCGTAGAAGCGCGCGGTGAGGTGGAACTTGCGGCTTCGACCCACCCCACGGGATTCCAATATCCCTGCTTCGACGAGACGGCCGAGGAGACTCTTGGCCGTCGCCGGAATCAGATCCAGGGTCTCGGCGACTTCTAGGCTCGTGGCAGATCCTGACGACTTCACCTCATGGACAAGGCGAAGCTCGTCCAGGTTCAGCGGCTGCTGACGCTGGTTCTCCCAGGTCAAGAGAAATCTCACTAGGTCGAGGTCGGCATTTCCGAGAGGCACCGTGACCATGACCGACTCTGCGTTGCTTCGGGAATAGTCGGGCACGTCCCGGCCGGCGCGCAGTTGCTGCTCGAACATGTCATTGACGCCTTTGCCCCGACGTTCGACGAGGCCAGCCCGTTTGAACGCCGCAGCGAGTATCGGACTGCGGGGGCGGGACTGATCGAGAATGTTCGCGGTGGTGACGCCGGGAGGGAAGCCACCCGGGTTCGACACCACGAACTCAGTGCCGGTGATTTGCACAGATGTGGGTCCGAGCGCCGCGTAGTCGCGGTGCACCAGGGCATTGGCGAGCGCTTCCCGGCGTGTCACGGAGGGGATGAGCGAGATCTCTACGCGTTGCATGCCCGCCATGAGTTCGGTGATGCTGTTGCGCCGATCGATGAGGTCGCGCAGGGCCTCGGCCGCGCGTAGTAGCGGACCAACGATGCGGGTGTTGGCCGAGGTGTCACCGGGGCGAAGATCCTGGAACAGAAACTCCGCGTTAGGAACCCAACGGCGGACAGCGTCTTCAGTTCCGAACAGCAGGATCGCTCCGAGGCTCAACGGGTCGTTGAGCGGAACGAGTCCGAGTGCTCGGAGTATGTCGCTGTTGGACAGTTCTCCCAAATCATCGCCAGCGCCTCGACAGAGGCTGCGCAAGCGGTCGAACTCATTCGGGTCTAAGTCATCGAGGGCCGCTCCGCGTGCAACTGCGGCGGCGAAGTCCTGCCCACGCATGACCATGCCCATGCTGACGATCTCGTGTGCTGTCATCGGGACGCAGGCTGGCTTCCCGGTCGTATCGATCACTCGCCTGGTGAATACGCCAAGCTTGGTGCCGATCGGGCCAGGATCCGCTCGGGGGACGTCGATGCGAATGATCTCGCGGCTGTCGATCACTTCGACACTGGCGTCGACGGCAAGGGCGGGCTCAGTATTGGCTTGTATGTACGCGGCAACTCGGGCGGGATCCGTTCGTGTGCCATGCCGCGGCGCAGCGCCGACCACGGTCCCGTCGTCTTCGACACCGATTAGGAGTACGCCGCCGTCACCGTTTGCGAGGCAGGCGACTGCGCGCGCCAGGTCTTTGTCATTGATGGCGGACTTGAACTCCGTCGTCAGCGTCTCACCGGCATCGAGGACGGCACTGGTGTCCACGGCTCGATTATGCATTGTTATGACGGAAGGCAACGCCGATATCCGTGGAATCATAAGTTTTGATACATATGGAGTGGTCCGATGGTCAAACTGATGGTTGCGCCGCGCGCACCCCGAGCATCAACAGCAGGCACAGCTTCTGCTGGTCCAGGCGGACCTTGAGGTGGATGCCGTCGACCCACAAGTACACGTGGTCGGTGCCCGAGAGGTCTCGGGCGGAAAACGTGCGGGCCTCGTCTTGCCACTGCGCGGTGAGCCAGGTGATCGTGGTGGCCGACAACCCCGCACCCGAGCCCAGGAACTGCTCGAGTGCTGGCCCGAAGTCGCTGGTCGACAGGCCGTGCAGGTACAGCAGCGGCAGCACCTCACTCATCTGCGGGGATTTTCGCGCCCACGCCGGCAGGATCGCCGAGGAAAACCGCTGGCGTTCACCAGAATCGACATCGACACGGCGGCCGTTGACCCGCGGCGCGCGGCAACTCACCGCCGACCTTGGTCACCGCCGGCCCGAATTCCCCGCACAGCACCACTCTTTTCGGCCTGCGTCACGAGAGCTCAGCAGCCAACCCCCAAGCCCCGGCAACCCACCGGTGCCACCGCGTCCCGCCCGCCGAAAACGCTGTGGAAATCGGCGAGAAAGTCTGTGGAACCGCTCGATGGTTTGGCCATTCGACCTGCACACCTGAACTGCTCACATTGAGCGGTTCGCCGAACTTCATGTTCGGGGAGAAACTGTGTCCCGGGGCGCGGCGCGATTGCGACCGGCCGAGACCGCGGCGTTCACGGTCATCGGCGAGGCGCAGGGCGATCGGCTCAACCCCAGTAGGCGAAGGTGCAGGTGGGGTTGGGTTCGCTGCGGAAGGCGAGCAGCTTTCCGTCCATCGTGATGCTGCATACCAGTACGGTCTGGCCGGCACCGTCGGCGGTGAACGATGAGGACAGTTCGTTGTAGACGGGGTAGTCCTTGCTCCAGGGCAGGGTGACGTTGTTGTCGACTTGTTCCGGGCCACCGTTGATCTGGTAACGGATGGTGACGGGCCCGCTCCCGGTGCCGAGCATCTGCATCGTGGCCGTGCCGATGGGCGGCCCGGACGGAGTGGTGCTGGCGGCCGTCGGCGCTGCCGAGGCGGATTCGCCCGTGGTGGACTTTGGTGTGCTCGCGGCGGCCGGCGAAGATTGCGGGGCACCGGTGGTGGTGCCGCACCCGGCGGCCATCGCTGCCAGGAATATCAGGGTCGGCACGGCGACGGTCGATGCCCGGTTCGTCATTCTCGTAGCCTAGGGCGCGGGCGGGCGTCCCCGACTGATCCGCCCCGCGCCCGCAGAGTCGAGTATCCGTCTACTCGTGT
Source organism: Acidobacteriota bacterium (assembly GCA_022708865.1). GTDB lineage: Bacteria > Actinomycetota > Actinomycetes > Mycobacteriales > Mycobacteriaceae > Mycobacterium. Next base: position 26,547 of record JAKIXW010000015.1, on the reverse strand, counting down.
CCCTCTGCGCGCCCGCGTCTAGCCTGACTTCATTGATGGTGCCGCGAAATATACTGGCCAGCTTGGGGATTCGAGACTGGGGGAATGCATGAGGATCATCGATTTTGCCGCGCGCCCGATTCCCGCGCAAGAGATCAGGGCCGCGGGCTATGTCGGCATCGTCGGCTACGTCGCGGAGGCGCGGCCGGGGACGAACTTCCTGGCCAAGCCCCTGACGCGCGAGTACGCGGACTCGCTGCGAGCCGCGGGTCTGCACATCGTGAGCAACTTTCAGTACGGCAAGCCCGGTGGCTCGGCGCCGTCGGACTTCACCCGGGGGTTCGACGGGGGAGTCGAGGACGCCCGGTCAGCGCTGCGACTGCACGCGGCCGCCGGCGGGCCGGACACCGCGCCCATCATCTTCAGCATCGACGAGGACATCGACCTCGACACCTGGAACGACGTCGGCGTGGAATGGTTCCGCGGGATCAACTCCGTGCTCGGTGTCGGACGGACCGGCATCTACGGGCATTCCCGGGTGTGCGCGTGGGCGATCCAGGACCGTGTCGTCGGGTACTCGTCGACCCCGGGGCGGCAATGGGCGTGGCAGACCAAGGCGTGGTCGTACGGTGGCACCGAACCCGCAGCCGTGCTCTTCCAGGACGTGGTCGACACCGCATCGAACCCGGGACCGCTGGTGGACGGCGTCCGCGTCGACTCCAACGCGGTGCTGGCCGAGGACTTCGGCCAATGGGACTACGACCGGGTGATCCCCGTCCGGCCCGATTTCGACGAGAGCACCGAAATCCGCAGTCCGTATCGCGGTTCCCGCGACGGCGTCGAGGTCCTGTGGTTCGTCCTGCACACCCAGGACGGCCCGGGTGAGGGCGGTTCGGCGCGCAACCTGGCGCAGTATCTCTCGGACAATCCGAAGTCGGTCTCCTACCACTACACCGTCGACAACGACGGGCACGTGTACGACGTCGTGGATACGAAGTACTACGCGAACTCGGTCTTCGAGCCCGGCAACTCGAAGTCGGTCAATCTGGCCTTCGCCGGCTCCAAGGCGGGCTGGTCGCGCGAGACGTGGTTGAACCGGATGCAGCGGGGGATCGACGTCGCGGCGTACATCGCGGTTCGTGACGCGCGCCGCTACGGCTTGCAGGTGCGGGTGATCAGCCCCGAGGAGGCCCGGCGCGGCGAATCCGGGATCACCGACCACAACGGCGTCCGGATCGCGACGGGGGTCGGCACGCACACCGATGTCGGGGCGGGATTCCCCTGGGACTACTTCAACCAGAAGGTGGCGGAGTACACCGGAACGGCGACCCGGGAACGGGGACGGACACACACCGCCCATTCCTATCCGGGCGCGTCGACGGCGCGGGGTGCGACCGGGCCGGAGGTGGCCGACATCCAGGCCCGACTGAACGCCGCCGCCGCCGCGGGGCTGCTGGTCGACGGGGACTTCGGGAACGTGACCTCCGACGCCGTGGCCGCGTTCCAGGCCCAGCGGGGGCTGATCTCCGACGGCGAGATCGGAGCCACGACATGGGACGAACTGTTCTCCGGGAAGGGGCACGTTGCGCCACCGACCAACGGTTGGCCGGTGGCCCGGGTGTCCGCGGTCGCACCGCGCGACGTCACCGGTCCGGGCGTCACCAGCTCGGTGCACATGGAGGGAGCCGATCTGGGCATCATGCGCTGGGACCCGGACCGGCAGGCCATTGCCGCGATGTTCGGCGACAACTTCGAATTCCCGCGATTCGGGGGAGTGGCGCAGTCGCCCTCGATCGTCATGTACGACACCAACTACAATGTGCGTGGCATCCCGGGGCCGAATAGATCGATCCAGCCCAACACATTTCGTCGCCAGCTGTGGCCGTATCAACGCAACAACCACGAGTATTCGACAATCCTGCCGTGCGACTTCATCCGCATCGGCGATTGGTGGCACGTCGCGGTGATGGTGACGGCGGGCTTGGGCAACGAACTGCGAACCGAATTCCACCGCAGTCGCGATCTGTTGACCTGGGAAGTGCAACCCGAATTGACGTTGCGCCATCCCAGCCATCCGGGCAACGTCATGCTCACGTTCGACCAGATCGGCGACTACGTCTACATTTTCGGGACCGGCGGATTGCACCGGGACCGGGGCATCTGGATGTGGCGGAACCCGGTGCGTGACTTCCCGCGCGGCTGGTGGGAACCGTGGGGGTGGGACGGATTCCGTTGGGACTGGGGAATTCCCAACGAGGAGACCCCGATCCTCGGCGGCCAGTTCGGTGAGCTGTGCTTCCGCTACATCCAGGGCAACTGCGTGTTGTCCTACTTCGACAGGCTGAACTACCGGCAGCAGGCCCGAACCGTCGAAGCGCCCGAACACAATTGGCTCGATGGGGCGAACATCGTGGACTATGCCTTCGGCTGGCAGATCCCCCAGCTGTACGGGGGTTACATCTCGCCGCTGAGCCGCCTCAACGAGGAGAACGGCATGCACTTCTGGGTCAGCCAGTGGAACACCGATACCAATGACCCGTATCGGGTGATGAATGTGCAGGACACCCTGTTTGCGCGCGGACCGCTCCGCGAGGTGGCACCGCGCGAGGCGCGACGACGGGGCGCGCCTTCGGCGCGGGATATCGACCTCTTCGCGCGCCGCCGGGCCATTCCGGCCGGCCCTGAACCAGCAATTCCGATCGGCGCTGTGCGTGGCCTCCAAAACATCGGTGGGGCAACGGATCCGGCCGAGATCGACAGCGCGATGGTGACCGCGCTGCAGGATCAGGTGGGCCAACTGAGCCGCCGCCTCGACCAGATGTTCCAGCAGATCGAACAAGCTCACACCGAGGTGCGCTCGTGCCTTGCCGCGATGGAGTCCCGACACTCCGAGCACCTGCGCGAACTGCACCGGCAGGCCGACCCCGAACCGGCCCGGGCGGGGGTCCCGGCGATGCCGATCGGGTATGCGACGGATCCGGAACCGATGAACGAGTCATCCCGGCAACGCTGACCGACGGCTACGCCGTCGGCTTCAGCAGGCCCCCGGCAGCGAGTTTGAGCCCATTCCGCAGGTCTTCCAGGGGGATCGGATCGCCGGCCTCGAGGTAGCGCAGGGTGGTGGCGACGGCCATGTTGAAGAACAGCCAGGCGTGCGAGCGGGGCGGCAGCTCGTCGCGGTACCGATCGCGGTAATGATTGGTGTGCACCGTGCCCATCGTCAGCAGCGTGGCGGGCAGTCCGGAGACGTCGTCGAAGGTGCGGAAGTGGGCGGGGCGTTCGGCGAAGTAGCGAATGATCTTGCGGTGCTTGAACGTGTAGTCGATGAGCATGTCGATCGCGGTGTGCATGCCTGCTGCGGGTTCGGCCAGGGTGATGGTGCCCAACATCTCCTCGATCGCGGGAGCCTCCTCGACGGCGATCACCTTGATGGCGGCGTCAATGATCGCCTCCTTGTCGGCGAAGTACTGGTAGATCGAGCCCTTGCTGACGCCGGCCTTCTCGGCGATCGCATTGGTGGTGACCTGGTCGGGTTCCACTCGGCGCAGCAGGGCCACCGTGGCGGCGACGATTTTCGCGACCATCTCGCGAGAACGTTCCTGCTTCGGCGCCTTGCGCTGCCCTGAACTGCGGTGATCAACGTTCACGGCGGTCCTCCTATGCGACTTGAATGCGACCTACGAGTCAGATTACGGTCCTTCGCACCAGCCCAACAAGGAGGTAGGCCAACGATGACTGCCACTGCGAACCGCGACAGCGACCTCGTCGCCGAGCTGGACGACGACCCAACCGGCGCCCCGGAGCTCGTCCCCATGGACTCGCTCACGGCCGAGCACACCGGCCGGTGGACGTTCCTCATCCTCGACGGTGCGGCGTTCATGATGCAGGCCATGCACCCGGTGATCGGCGAGGTCACCGGCAAGTACTCCGCGGCCTTCCAGGGTGACCCGGCCGGCCGTGCGATTCGCTCCGTCGACTCCGTGCTGCGGTGGATCTACGGCGGTACCGAGGCGGTGGCCGAGGGCAATCGGGTGCGCGACCTCCACAAACCGCTGAAGATGAAGAGCGAACGCACCGGCAAACAGATCAGTGCGCTGAATCCCGAGGCGTACCAATGGGTTATCGCCACCGGCTACATCGTGAACTCGCAGTCGGGCCGGCTCCTGATCGGCCGGGATTTCACCGATGCCGAGAAGGAGGAGCTGCTGCGGGACAACCTTCGGCTGGCGCGCCTGCTGCATGTTCCCCTGCAGGGCTACCCGCGCACGCACGCGGAGTTCGAGGAGTACTTCGAGAAGATGGTGCCCACGCTGGAGGGCAACGCTCAGGCGCTCAGTCTGATCAATGACCTGAAGACCGGGCGGGTGGACCTGCCGCCGGCGATCCCCGCTCCGCTGCGGCCCGTCGTGCGTCGGGCGATGCGCCCGTTCATGAGGTTCAACTATCTGTCCGTGGTCGGGCTCCTCGACCCCCGACTGCGCGACAAGCTCGGGGTGAGTTGGAGTGCCCGCGAGGAACGCGAACTCACCGGGGCCTACGCGCTGGTGCGCACCGCGTACCGCGTGCTGCCGGACCGGTTGACCTACTTCCCGCTGGCCTATCACGCGCGCAAGCAACATGAGTGCCTGGAGAAGATGAGGCAGCGCCAGCAGAAGTCGTTCGCCTACCACCTGCCCGGGAACGCCGGATAGGCACCGCGGGGACGTGATGCGCGGCAAGTTCGATGCCGCGAGCGCAGGCCAGCAGCAGATCGTCGAGATGCTCCAGACGATCATGACGACGACGGTCGATAGGACCCGGTAGCCTGCGAGCCAAATGGCATCCGGATTCTTCGCTCTTCTCGATGACATCGCCGCGCTGGCGAAGCTGGCCGCCGCCTCGATCGACGACCTGGGGGCGGCTGCCGGCAAGGCGACCGCCAAGGCCGCCGGCGTGGTGATCGATGACACCGCCGTCACCCCGCAGTACGTGCAGGGCATTGCCGCGCATCGGGAACTGCCGATCGTCAAGCGCATCGCCAAGGGATCGCTGCGCAACAAGCTGCTCTTCATCCTGCCGGCGGCGTTGTTGTTGAGCCAGTTCGCGCCCTGGCTGCTGACCCCGATCCTGATGCTCGGAGCGACGTACCTGTGTTACGAGGGCGCCGAGAAGGTGTGGGGCCGGTTCCTGGGCCATGCGGAACACGGCGTCACCGTCGCCGAAGCACCCCATGCAGATGAGAAGCGCATCGAGGACAAGACGGTCGCCAGCGCGATCCGGACCGACTTCGTCCTGTCCGCCGAGATCATGGTGATCGCCCTGAATGAGGTGGCCAGTCAGGCGTTCCTGCCGCGGCTGATCATCCTGGTCGTGGTCGCCCTGGTGATCACCGTCGCCGTCTACGGCGTGGTCGGGGGCATTGTGAAGATGGACGACGTCGGCCTGGCCTTGGCGCAGCGCCCGTCCGCGCTCGCGCAACGGGTTGGCCGCGCACTGGTGAACGGGATGCCGATGGTGCTTTCCGCACTGTCGACCATTGGCACGGTGGCGATGCTCTGGGTGGGCGGGCACATCCTGCTGGCCGGCACCGACACGCTCGGCTGGCACTGGCTCTACGGCCAGGTGCACCACCTCGAGGAAGCCGTGCATCAGGCCACCGGCGCATTCGGTGGAATCCTGGGCTGGGTGGTCAACACCACCGCGTCGGCCATCCTCGGCCTGATCGTCGGCTCCGTCGTTCTTGCGATCGTGCACGTGCTGCCGATCGGGAAGAAGGAAGCCCACGCGTAGACGTCCAGCCGTGTCGGACCGATCGACTACTATCGCACACATGTTCGATCAGCAGTTGCCGGAGCCGGCCACCGTGGTGGGGCTGCCGGATGCGGCGCTGGTGGACACCATGGCGCAATGTGCAGCCGCCGAAGCAGCCGCAGCGGGGCGGCGGCTGGTGATCATCGCCGAATTCGCCGTCCGGCGGCTGGGTGGGGAACACGCCGATTGGGCGACCGATGACTGGGACGCGGCCAGTGTCGAAATCGGCGCCGCCCTGGACGTCTCGATGGGGCGGGCCAGCACACAGATGGACCTCGCGCTCAAATTGCGCACCCGGCTACCGCGGGTGACCGCACTGTTGTGCGAGGGGAAAGTGAGTTTGCAGGTCGCACGCACCGCGGCCACGCGGACCGATCTGATCCTCGACCGGGACGCCATCGCCACCGTGGACGCGAAGATCGCTGCCGCCGCGCCGGGATGGGGACGGCTCTCGCAGGCAAGACTGGAAGCGGCCATCGACCTGTGGGTCAATGCGGTCGATCCAGCCGCGGTGCACCGGACGCGCTCTCGGGCCCGTGACCGCGACGTCCAGATCGGCGATGCCGAGAACGATCGCGACGGACTGACATCGATCTGGGCCATGCTGCTGGCCACCGACGGCGAGATTCTGGATGCGCGCCTGTCCGGGATGGCCGCTATGGTCTGCGCTCACGATCCGCGCACTCTGGCCCAGCGCCGGGCGGACTCCCTGGGTGCGCTGGGCGCCGGGCACTTCGTGTTGTCCTGTGCGTGTGGCCGGGAAACCTGTACCGCAGTGGTCGACGACGGTCGCGTTTCGAGCATCACCATCCACGTGATGGCCGACTCCGACGCGGTGGCCGCCCCGGTGGACACTGCGATCCACGGCGAGCACCCGCCGACATCCGCCGTCGACTTCGCCGACGCGCTTCGCGAATACGGTGACAGGCACCGCCCGGCGGAAACCCGCGGACCCGCCGCGACTCCGACCGACGCGTCCGCGGCCCCCGAATCTCCCGAACGGCGGAACTCGGCCGGGTACATTCCCGGCGGCCCAATAATCCCCGCTGCCCTGCTGGCCGATCTGGTCGCCTGCGGAGCCACCGTCGACTACCTGAAGGCACCCGCCGCGGATCCACAAAATGGCCATCGGCCCACCCCGTCGCTGGCCACCTGGATTCGCCACCGCGACCTCATCTGCCGCGCCCCGGGCTGTGATCGACGCGCATCCACCGCCGACATCGACCACACCGTCCCCTGGCCCTACGGACCCACCCACCCGTCCAACACCAAGGCGTACTGCCGCAAGCACCACCTGGTAAAGACCTTCTGGCCCGGCTTCTCCGATCGGCAAAACCCAGATGGCACAATTGAATTCACGACGCCCACTGGTCACACCTATATCACCAGGCCCCTGAGCGCCCTGCTGTTCCCACAGTGGAATACCGCCACCGCGCCACTACCCGCACCCACCACTGCGCCCCCACCGAAGGCGGACGGGCACACGATGCCCAAACGCCGCAGCACCCGCACCCAACAACGCACCTATCGCATCAACGCTCAACGCAAACGCAATCTCCTCGAGCACCCACCCCAACCCCCGCCGTTCTGATCAGCTGGGCGGGAACGCGATTCGCCATCGAGGACTACGGACCGGTTGCGACCGGCCGGGCGGGATCGCTGGACCATTCCGACCATGAGCCGGGGAACAGCGCGGCCTCGTACCCGGCGATCGCCAGCGCGGCGATCTGATGAGCCGCGGTGATCCCGGATCCGCAGTACACCGTCACGGGCATACGGTCCACGCCGAGTTCGGCGAACCTTGTGCGTAGATCTGCGGCCGGTCTGAATCGGCCGTCGGCGGTGACGTTGTCGGTGGTGGGTGCCGAGACCGCGCCAGGGATGTGGCCGGCCCGCGGGTCCAGCGGCTCCTCGTCACCGCGGTATCGGGCGGCAGCGCGCGCATCCAGTACCGCATGCCCGGCCGAACCGGCTTGCACCGCAACCTCATCGGCGTCGGCGACCGGCATCGCATCCAGCGCGGTGATGACCACCGAACCCGGTTGCGGGATGACGTCGCCGGATTCGGTGGGTAGGCCCGCGGCCTGCCAGGCCGGCCATCCGCCGTCGAGGATCCGGACGTCGTGCAGGCCCGCGGCGCGCAACAGCCACCAGGCGCGGGCGGCGGCCTGCGCGTTCCAGTCGTCGTAGACGACCACGGGATCCCCGGGATTCAGACCCCATCGCCGGGCACTGTCCTGCAGTGCCGCCGCGGAGGGCAGCGGGTGGCGGCCACCTCCGGGGACCGTGTGATCGGACAGCTCGGCGTCGAGGTCGACGTAGACCGCGCTGTGAATGTGGCCGGCGCGATACGCCGCCGACCCGTCGGGGGCGGCCAGGGTCCAGCGGATATCGAGGATCCGCGGTATAACCGACGAAAGTTGTTGGTGCAGTTCGTCGGTCGATATCAGAACAGGAATGACGGAGGTCACTGGTTGGCTCCCGGGGATTGGTCGAACGGAGCAGTGCGGCTACTTCAGGCCCAACCGCCGCGGTGGGCGGAACGAACCGGCCGGCTGGGCCAGTGCGATGGCGATGCTGTGGCCGATAGTTCCGAGCCGGTCGAACAGCGTCGCCGACCCGGCGGCGATCCCGTCGCTGCCGTGATGGCCGTCGGAGGCCAGACCGATGTACGGGCCGTCGGGCAACCGGCTGAGGGTCATGGTGAGGTCGGCGTTGATGTACCGCAATCCGCTTGTGCCCCAATGGGTCAGCGCGCTGGTCACATCACCGGCCAGCGCCACCCGCACGAATGGCGTCATCGGATCGCCGGCGATGAGCGGACGCAGCTCGCGCACCCAGGCGAACTTGCGCAGCCCGGCCAGCTCCCATTCGACTCCGGTGCCGCCCAGGGTGCCGGCCTCGGCGTCGGAACCGAAGGCCCATAACACGAACGGCATCTCGTCGACGGAGACCGCGCTGTCGTCGGGGATGGGCGGCATGAGGGTCGGCGAACCCCACACCTCGCCATCGGGGTGGTCGCCGCGGCGCAGGAACACCGAACTCGCCCGCGACAGGTCGACCGTCAAACGGGCGGGCAGCAGATCCGCGTCGCCGCCGGCGCGTTCGACCGCCCAGCCGAGCAGGCCGCCCATGACGTGGCCGCTGACGGTGGCCCCCCACGGCCGCTGCGTCCACGGGCTGGGCACCAGGGCGTCGCCGTCGACATCGAAGAAGGCGGTCGGCTCGTCCGGTTCACTCACCCGGTCACGATATGCCGCTGGCAGTCGCGGCGAACGCCCGGATGCGGGCCAGCGCCCCGGGCGGCACCGGCCCCTGATTGCGGATGTCCCACAGCTGTTCGGGGGTGATCCCGAGCAACGCAGCGAGGACGGCCTCGGGGAGCGCGGCGACCGTGCAGGCACGGTCGAACTGCGCCGCGAGGCTCTCCGGCAGCAGCCCCATCAACGACGCGCGGATCGACTCGAGGGCGCGTACGTGCGCCAACAACGGTCCGTCGGCATCGGCACCCGCGTTGACCGCCACCCGCCAGGAGTTGGCGGTCAGGAGTTCGGCCTTGACGCACTGCGCGACGACGGTACGGATATACGTTTCGTATTCATTTGAGGTTGGCGACGGGAGACGAGCGATCAACGCGTTCAGGGCCTCGATCTGGGCCTCGGCGTACCCCTCGAAGACGACGGTGTCGTTCTTGCGGGTGACGACGATGGAATCGGGCGCCGCTGCGGGCCGGGGCTTGAGCAGCTCGCCCATCTCGGCGGCCGGGTTCTCCGCGACGACCAGTCGGGCGTAGGTCCCCGGCGGCACGCCGAGCCCATTTTCTACCTTCTGAACTGTGCTTTTGTGCGGCTTACGGGCGCCGCGCTCCAGGAAGCTCAGTCCCATGATGCTGACGCCGGTGGCCTCGGCCAGATCGGCCAGCGACCAGTCACGGGCCTCGCGCAGAGTCCGAATGGCCGCGCCGGCGGCCTCACGGCTCATGGTCGCGCTCCCGGCATGCGTCGGATCGTACACAGCCGGCCCGACGACCTCCCGGAACAAGCGACATATACGTTTATATATACGAATGCTTGCGCAAAACGTTGAAGCGTGTATACGCTTCCATCACTGTTTCCAATGCGAAGGGTTCTCACATGAATCACCCGTGTAGCGACAACCCGGATCTGTGGTTCGGCTTCAACGACGACGACGGCACGGACGGCACCGCCAAGGGACGGGCCTACGAGCGCTCGGCGGTTGAGGCGCGGACGCTGTGCCTGCGCCGCTGCCCGCTGGCCGCGCAGCGCGTGTGCGCCCGGCTGGCGATCGAACAGGGTGAGGAGTACGGCGTCTGGGCGGGTGTGAAGTTGCCCGGCGGCCAATACCGCAAGCGCGGCGAGCTCGCCCGCGCCCATGAGGCCCTGCGGCGCATCGCCGACGGTGAGATCAGCCCCCGGGAGCTCCCGGAGAACGCCGCGCTGCTGCAGCGGACCGAGGACACGGTGCTGCCGAGGGTGGCCGTGGTGTTCCACCTGCCGGTCGCCGACGTCGGCCCGCGCACCGCTGCCTGACCGGTGGGCGAACTGGAGATCCTGGAACGCGCGCACCGGCTGTTCGCGCACACCGCACCGCCGGTGCCAGTGCCGGCCGAGGCCGACCACTACGACCGCGTGTTCGGCCGGCTGGCGCAGACGGGCGGCGGCGCCGGGCACGAGCGGTACCGCCGCGAGGTCGACGCCGGCCGAGCGGTCCTGCGAAGTGCGGCCCACACCGACGGGGAGCTCGCCGCCGTCATCGACGGTGCCCGACGCGAGCACGCCGAAGCGCGGGCCGCCTCGGCGCGACTGCTGCACCAGGCCCGCGTGGACGCCGCCCACCCGCCACTATCGCCGATTGCGCAGCGAGAAGCGCTGCGCCGCAGTGCGAACCGAGTGCGCGCACAGCACACGGTGATCTCGGCGGCCCAGCACCGCGCCCTGCGCCGCGCTGCGATGATCCGGCTGTTGCGATACCGCGCACGGCTACGGCAGGCCAGGTCGCGGGGTCTGCCGCCGCCGGGTGACCGGGCCGCGGCGGCGGTGCGGGCCGCCCTGTCCAAGCTCGGGCGGCCCTACGTCTGGGGTGCCACCGGACCCGACCGATTCGACTGCTCGGGCCTGGTTCAGTGGGCCTACCACCAAGCGGGCGTTCCGTTGCACCGCACCACCTACGACCAGATCCACGACGGCATCGCCGTACCCCGATCCCAGATCCAGCCAGGAGACCTCGTGTTCCCCCACACCGGCCATGTGCAGATGGCCATCGGCAACGGCATGGTCGTCGAGGCTCCGCATGCGGGCGCCAACGTGCGCATCAGCCGGCTGGGCGACGTCATCGCGATCCGGCGACCGGCATGAGGGCGGTCCGGGTGAATTGTCCGAACGCGGTCCGGCCGGTACTTTCTGGGCATGGCGGAGGAAGCCGGTCGGACGATCGACGCCGTGACGGCACGCCTGGACGCGGTGACGCGGCAGGGCGTAGCGCTCTCCGAGGCCGACCGACGGCTGGCCGATGCGGTCGCCGGTGCGCACGCAGTCGTCGTCTCGGCCCTGGAACGGTTGAACCACATCCAGACCGAGATCGACACCGTGGCCACCTCGCTGGGTGCCGACCCGTCGGCGTTCGCCACCGACACCGCCGCCGGAGCCCTGGAATTCCAGCGTTTCCTGCTGGCCAAGCAGCGCGAGATCGTGGCTGTGGTGGAGCGGGCCTCCGCCGACGCAGCCGCGAAAGCCGAAGTGCTGGAACGGCTTCGAGATTCCTACCGGGTGTCCTCGGTCTGACCCAAGGGCCGCGGTAGATGTCGGCCCTCAGCGATCTGCGCGACGCGATCGACCACATCACTGCCTGCACCGGAGATGGTGAAGCCTGGAAACACGGCCTGACACCGGCCGACATCAGCGCCGTCAGTGCCACTGTCGTCGACCCGAACGCCGCGGGCGGTCTGCTGGCGAAGATCCGGGCCAACCACCCGGAGCTGTTCGATGCCAGGACCGGAGCACCGATATCTGCGCCGGCGCAGTCACCGGGGCAGCGCGGCGACTCCGTCACCGCGATCCAGAAGGCCGAAGATGATCTTGCTCAACAGAATTCGGCCAGCGCACAGCTGGACCTGCATGTGGTTGCCGCCGTGCTCAACGCGCACGCCACTGCAGCCGAGGGCAGCGCGCGGCTTCGGGACCTGCAGGATGACATCGAGGCTGCGGTACGAACGCGGACCGACTTGGACACCGCGGCCGGAGCACGCGAATTCCAGCGCTTCCTGATCGGAAAGGCCCGGCAGATCGCCGCCGTCGTCGAATCAGCGGACCTCGATGCGGGTTCGAAGGCGGCGCTGGCCACGGCATGGACCGCGCTGTACCGGTCCGGCGACCAGACCGCGGCCGAGGGCCCTGCGGACGGAGCGGCGCCGGTGGCCCGGGCCGCGGCCGCCGCGCCACCCGGTCCTACACCAGAAACATTGCCGCCGTACGGTTCTGATCTCGGCGATGACGCGCTGGCCAATGCGCTGCTGGCGTCGAGCGAGCCGCAGCCCGACGTGGCGCCGACGGCCGCCGCGGCACCCGTCCAGCCCGCGTCGGCCATCCCGCAGCCGAGCACAACACCGTTCACGGCGCCGCCGATGATGTCGGGGCTGCCCTCGATGCCCGGAATGCCCAACCTGTCGGGGTTACTGCCCGATCTGGCGCGCCCCGATCCGGCAGCGGTCCGATCGGCGAGCGCGCTCGATGAACCCCTCGACCTGCCGGCAACAGAGAACGGTCCGATCGGGGACGACCTCCCCGGCCCGGACGACCCGCCGGTCGACGACACCGACGCGACCGAGCCACCGCCCCCGGCCGGCGACTGCACGACCGTGCGGCTGCCCGACGGCAGCGAGATGCACGCACCGACCACCGCCCTGGCCGAGGTGTTCCGGGCGACGCTGAACGGCACCCCCGTCGTCGACGCCTACCGGGCCGCCGGAATCACCGTTCCCCCGCCGGGAACGGCCGTGCCGCACCCCGTCGAGCCGTTCCGGGTGGTCGGCGGAGACGTCGGAATGTTCTCCGACCGACAGGCCCTGGCCCTCGATCGCGACCGCGCGGTGCTGGACGGCCGAATTCAGCCGGTCGCCAGCATCGGGGGCCCGAGCTTCCTAGGCTGGCTGCATCCCCCGAGCCAGGGTGCGACAACAGCAGCATCGGCACCCGACCCGGCCGCACCGGCGGCCCCGACCCAGACCAGGCCCGCCGCGGCCGACGCACGATGAGGAGACAGCGATGGCAGACATGATCCGGGTGGATCCGCAGGCGTTGCGCGCCGCGGCCACCGAGCACGCGGACGCATCCGAGTATCTCCGCGGAGTGCCGGGGCAGAACGCCGCCATTCAGGAGAGCCTGGATTCGCTGGGTCCGATCTTCGGGGAGCTGCGAGAGGCGGGCCGGCTGCTCCTCGAGGAACGGCGGGCCTGCTACGACCGGCAGGCTGACGACCATGCACAGCTCGCGGAGAACCTGACGTCCGCCGCTGGCCGCTGGGAAGGGCACGAAGAGGAGCGGGCCGCGCAGTTCCGGTCATTGACCGGTGAGCTTCCCGACGACCGGTCATGACCGAGCCCAACCCGGACTTCGACGCCACCCATCCCAGTGGCCACATCCTGTTCCGCAGCTGCCGGGGCGGGTACCTGCACAGCGTCATGCTCAGCGAACCGGCGATGGATGCCGAGCCGGCCTCGCTGGCAGAGGCGATCCGGCTGACCGCCGATGTGTCGCACCTGCGAGCGCTGATGGAAGTTCGGGCCGAGATCCTGTCGGCCGGTCACACCCCGTCGGAAGAGGTACCTGGCCGGGCGGATCTCGACGCCGCGGTCAGCAGGCTGCAGGAGCACCGGCTGGAGCATCGGTGATGGAGCTCAGCGCACCCAACGTCGCACGGCGCCGTCCTCCGGCGCGATATCGGTGGGCGGTTCGACCGGATGTGCGCCGAACAACTCACGGGCGCGGACCAGCATCGCACGCACCTCGTCGAGCTGTTGCTGCAGCACCGATTCAGCCATGCCCGTGACCGTACCGACCCAGCGTGGACCGCACAATTCACTCGCCGGGGCGGTCGATGAGTACCCTTGCCCCGTGGCGTTTTTCGGTTGGCTGTCGAAGCGACGCGGACAGAAGCGGATCGAACAGCTGCCACCGGTGCCGGCATTCCGGGCGACAATGGACTGCACACCGTGGGTGCTCGACGGCCTGTGGCCGAGTGAACTGAACGCCGCCGGACCCGGCACCGAGCCCGGCACCGAGCCCGTCGCCGGCTATCTCGAACGCGATCTGCGGCGGATCGCGGATTCGGCCAACCAGCGGCTGCAGGTGATCGCCGCCGCAGGCCTCGACGAAGACACCCGGCGGACGGAAGAGTCGCGGGTGTTCAACGTGGCACGCGCGTTCGCGGTCTTGCGCGTGGAATCGACGGTCCGCCAGTTACGCAGGGAGCCAATCGGATTCGAGCCCGTCGGGCATGCTCTGGCCGCTCCGAGGGACGTGGTCGTGGAGCCGGAGGTGATCGAGCCGGAGGCGCCGCCCGAGCCGGCGGCTGGACCCGAAGCGGCGGCGCCGCCGGAGCCCACAGCGCCCCCAGCGCCGGTGGCGCCGCCGGAGCCGGCTCCTGTTGTCCACCGCGAACCGGCACCGCGCGAGGCCGCGCGGCACGCGAAACCCGATCCCGCCCCGGAGCCGCAGCCGGAACTGGAATCCGACCATCAGCGGCTGCTGAGGTTGGTGCGGTCGATCGCGCGCCAGGAGCCCGGGCTCTGTTGGGCAGCCGGACTTCGCGAGGACGGAACACCGGTCCTGGTGACCGATCTGGCGCATGGCTGGATCCCACCGGGTGTGGACATTCCCGAGGGCGTCGAACTCCTTCAGCCGGCCCGCCGCCCGGGCAGCGCCGCGGACCTGGTGTACGGGCTTCCTACCACCGTCACGTACACCCCGGGCGATTCGTTCGGGGGAGTGAGCGAGCGGGATCGGGTCGCCGGTTCGCCGCTGCCCCGCCGGGTGAAGCCGATCGACGAACTGTCGCGCCGGCTCACCGAAGCCACCCGAAACCGGCGAGGGCTGCCGACGTCGGTGCACACGCTGATGGCTGCCACCGACCGAGTCCCCGAGAACCAGATCGATCTGTTGCGCGTCCACCTCGACACCGGCCGGTATCAGCTGCTCGCGCAGTATCCGGAGGCCAACCCCGCGCTGCTGCTGAACTGCCTGTTGCTGGCCGCTGCGGTGGCACTGCTGACGGGTGACCGCACCGGCGCCGGGTACCACTTCGGGTGGTTCACGGCCCTCGCCGGAGAGGTTGCTGAGCCGATCCCGGCGGCTCCCGGCCAACATCTCGGATGAATTGACGCTCATCGGCGAAAATCGACATACTGGCGTGGTGGCGGGGTCGGACGGGGCGCACGAGGACAAGGCCCTCGTCGATGCGGTGCTCCAGGAGCTGCGGGACGCTGCCGACAAATGGGAGTTGCTGGTCGCCGAGGCCGAGAACACCACCTACAGCGTCGACCTTGGCGACGTCCAGGCCGTCGCCAACGCCGACGGCAGGCTGCTCGAGCTCATCTTGGGTGGCCGGATGACAGCCGAATACACCCACGACGAGCTGACGGACCGGCTGAACGCGGTCTTCTCCGCGCTGCGCGCGGAGGCCGAGGCCGACAACGCCGCGCGCTACGGCGGTGAGTTGCGATGAGGGGATGGCGATGACGGGAGGGGACCAGCCGTGCCGCTGAATCTGTCCAATCGGGACCAGAACTCCGGGCACCTGTTCTACAACCGCCGGCTGCGGGCGGCGATCACCCGGTTCTCCGTGCGGATGAAGCACGACGACCGCAAACAGCAGGCCGCCGTCGCGTTGTCCATGGTGTTCGTCCTGATCGGGATGGGCTGGATGGCCCTCCTGCACTTCATCAAGCCGGCGGGGATCGTCGGCGAATCCGACATCGTCGGCA
>JAKIXW010000015.1:7723-10666 GCA_022708865.1 Acidobacteriota bacterium | reverse complement strand
CCGCCGCCGAGATCGCCAAGTTCCCCACCGGTCCCCTGGTCGGAATCCCGGGGATCCCCGACGATCTGCCGGCCAACGGCGGGGTGTCGGCGTGGACGGTCTGCGACACCGCGGCGGCTCCGGGAACCGGCGGCGGACCCGTAGTCACCTCGATCGCGGGACGACTGGCCCAGGGCGGCCGGGCGTCCGCGATGACGCCGACGCAGGCCGTGCTGGCCACCCACGACGGCGACACCTACGTCATCTGGGGCGGGCACCGCAGCCGCATCGACCCCGCCGACCGGTCGGTCACCTTCACCCTGGGGCTGGATGCCGCCGCCACCGCGCCCATCGCAATCTCCAATGCGCTCTTCGACGCGATGCCGGCAACGGAACCCCTGGTGCTGCCAGCGATCCCGGAGGTCGGCACGCCGTCGCGCTGGGTGCCGGGCCTGTCGGTCGGGGCCGTTCTGGAGACCCGCGACGCGACCGGGGTGACGAGCGGCTTCTACGTGCTGCTGCCCGGCGGGGTGCAGAAGATCACCAGCTTCGTCGCCGATCTGCTGCGCACCGCCAATGCACAGGGATCCCTTGCCCCCGAACTGATTTCACCCGACAAGCTCGTCAACGTCCCGACCGTCGAAGACCTGGACGTAGGTTATTACCCGACCAGCAAGCTCGATTTCGTGGACACCGAGGCCGCGCCGGTGACCTGTGTCGCCTGGGAGAAACTGGCCAGTGACCGGCAGGCGGACATCACCGTGCTCAACGGTCGTGGCCTGCCGGTGTCACCCGTGATGGACGGCCATCTGGTGAAACTGGTTCGCAATGACCGGGATCCGCGCTCGGTGGAAGCCGATCAGGTGCTGGTGCTGCCCGGCGCGGCCAACCTGATCGCCACCACCAGCGGTGTGCCCAGCTCCAACACCAAGGAAAGTCTGTACTGGGTCTCACCGCAGGGCGTGCGATTCGGCATCGAGTGGGACCAGCCGACGCTGAACGCACTGGGGATCGACCCCAACAGTGCGGTGCAGGCACCGTGGCCGATCGTCCGGACCTTTGCCGCCGGCCCCGCGATCAGTCAGCGGGCCGCGCTCGTCGCGCACGACACGATCACCACGGACGGTGCCGTGGCGCCGGTCACCACGGGAGGTTAGGCCGTTGTCCAAGAAGGGTTTCGTCCGCGGACCGCGCAAGGCCGCCCCGCCCGTTCCGCCCGCCCGGGTGATCGTGAATCCGCCGCTGGCCCTGCCGGAACGTGAACCGCGGAACATCGTGATGATGATCGCGATCCCAGCCTTGCTCGTCGGGATCATCGGCATGTTGGTGGTTATGTACACCTCCGGCGCCCGTTCGCTGCAGTCCGGGTTCTTCCCGTTCATCGGGTTGATCGGCTTCGGCGCCATGATGTTCAGCGGCCGGTTCGGCCGGTCGCGCCGAATGAGTTGGGGCGAACAGGAGAAGGAGCGCCGGGTCTACCTCCGTCAGCTCGACGACGACCGGGACGAGGTTCAGCGCGCCGCGCAGGATCAACGGCGCAGCCAGTTGTTCGTGCACGGCGATCCGCAGCACCTCGACACCGTCATCGGCGGCCCGCGGATGTGGGAACGCCGGCCCTCGGATCCGGACTTCCTGGACGTCCGCCTCGGTATCGGCATCCAGCAGACCGGCGATTCGGCGGTCTCGCTGCAATGGCCGGAGGTGCCGATCGGCGAGGAACTCGAGCCGGTCACCGGCGGCGCGCTGCGCGATTTCATCTTGGAGCAGAGCAAGATCCGCGGTATCGGCAAGGTGCTCAGCCTGATGTCGCGGCCGGGCTTCAGTTTCGTCGGCGAGGACATGTCGGAACTGCGCGCGATGATGCGTTCGATGCTGAGCTCGCTGGCCGTCTACCACAGCCCCAGCGACCTGAAGGTGATGGTGGTCACCCGGCATCCGGAGGCGTGGTCGTGGTTGGTGTGGCTGCCGCACAACCATCACGACGAGATGTTCGACGCGTGCGGTCTACGCCGGCTGGTGTTCACCTCGCCGACCGAACTCGAGGAAGCGCTCGACGCCGAACTGCATCGCAAGGGCCGGGGCCCATGGTCGCCGCCCACGGGGTCGAGCCCCACCACCATGCCGTCGCCCATCGAGGCGGCCACCGGGTCGGCGCTGGGCCCGCACTGGGTGATCGTCGACGACAACGTCGGCACGCCGGAGCAGTGGGAGGGCATCACGGGCCAGAAGGGGATGGCCGGGATCACCGTCCTGCGGCTGGCCGACCACCTGGGTAGCGGGGTCGGCTTCGGCAGCGCGGACGAACGATTCCAGTTGCGGGAGGGGCGGCTTCGGCACCGCGACGCGTTCTACGCGGTGGCCGACATGCTGGCCGATAGCACCGCGGACCGCTACGCGCGGGCCATCGCACGGTGGTCACCGATGACGGCCCGGGAGATGTCGGAGACCGACAGCCAGGGCGGCGAACTGCTGCGCGCACTGGGGATCAGCGACCCGCGCAACCTGGATGTCGACCGGCTGTGGGCCGAGAGCCGTGGTCGCGGCGACCCGAACTGGGCGGTGGTGCCGGTCGGGGTGAAGCAGAGCAACGAACTGCAGTACATCGTGTTGCGCGCCAAGGACTTCGGTGGCTTCGGCTTCCACTCGGTGGTGATCGGAACCTCCGGTTCGGGCAAGTCGGAGTACTTCCTCTCGCTGTGCACGGGTATCGCCCTCACGCATTCGCCCGAGGCGTTCAACGTCATCTTCGTCGACATGAAGTTCGAGTCGGCCGCCCAGGATCTCGAGGGCTTCCCGCACGTGGCCGGGTCGCTGTCGAACCTCGGCAAGGACGATCGGCATCTGGCCGAGCGGATGCGCAAGGCCATCGACGGTGAGATCGCCCGTAGGTACCGGCTTTTCAAGGATGCCGGGGCGCGTGACGCCAACGAGTACGAGGAGATGCGGCTGGCGGGCCGCGACCTC
>JAKIXW010000015.1:0-7713 GCA_022708865.1 Acidobacteriota bacterium | reverse complement strand
CGGTGCCCATCCTGCTGGTGCTCATCGATGAGTATCTGGAGCTGTTCCACAATCACCCCGAGTGGATCGATCTGGTCATCCACATCGGGCAGGAAGGCCGCGGCTGCAACGTCTTCTTCACCCTCGGTGGGCAGCGGCTGGACCTGTCGTCGCTGAGCAAGGCCAAGAGCAACATCGCTTTCCGCGTGGCACTGCGCGCCGAGACCGCCGAGGACTCACGCGATGTCATCGGCAGTGACGCGGCGCTGCACCTACCGTCCAAGGAAGCGGGCTACGCGCTGCTCAAGGTCGGGCCCCGGGATCTGGAGCACTTCCGGTGCTTCTACGTCTCGGCGCCATTCGTGGTGCCCAAGCGCGTGGTCGAGGTCGATCGAACCGTCGATCTCAGTTTCTCCCAACCGCGTTCGTTCACCTGGGAGTACCAGCCGCTGAGCGTGGAGGACACCACCGCGCTCGAGGTGGCCGACGAGGCTGTCGAGGAGCCCGACGAATTCCTCTACCACGCAGACGGTTTCAAGAAGAAGAAGCTCGTCGACGTGATCCGCGAATCACTGGCATCGCATCCGACCCGTCCACCGCACCAGGTCTGGCTCCCACCACTCGAGGTCAGCGAACCGATCGACGTGCTGGTGGAGCGCTGGCGGGGCAAGCCGTGGCACGTCGACTATGGCGACAACCCGGGGCTGATCCTGCCGATCGGCATCGAGGACATCCCCGAGGATCACGCGCAGGAGGTGTACAGCCTCGACGTGCTGATGGACAACGTCATGGTGGCCGGCACCGCACAGCGCGGCAAGTCCACGACGCTGATGACCCTGGTGGCCTCGGCGGCCCTGATGTACCGGCCGGAGCGGGTCACCTTCTTCTGTATCGGGGCGTCGCTGTACCCGATCGACGAATTGCCGCATGTGGCTTCGGTTGTCGGTCTGACCGACGGTGAGGGTGTCTCGCGCACGATGGCGACCATCGAAGGCCTGCTGCGTGCCCGGGAGGCGGCGTTCAAGCAGTATCAGATCGACATCGCGGAGTTCCGCGAACGCCGGTTCGGGGTCGGGGCCGGCGGGCCGACCGATCCGGCCGACAAGTTCGGCGACGTCTTCCTGGTCGTCGACAACTTCGGCGACCTGTACGAGAAAGACTTCGGGACGGGCGACCGGGTGGTCACGCTGGCCCGGCAGGGCCTGTCCTACGGCATCCACGTGGTGACCAGTTCGGTCGGTTGGCTGATCGGGCAGAAGCAGGCGCTGCTGAACGTCTCGAACGCCCGCATCGAACTGCGGCTGAGCAACCCGGACGAATCGCAGATGGGTTCGGGGATCGAACACCGCCGGGCGGCCCGCCGGGTGCTCGACCGGCCCGGCTTCGGACTCACCCGGCGCAGCCACGAGATGCTGATGGGCGTGCCCGAGATCGTCGGCGCCAACGGCGAACGTGTCGGGGTCCGCCAGGTCGGCGACGTCATCGCCGAGGTCACCGGTGCGGGCAAGGTCGAGACGCTGGCCCGGTTGCCGGAACGGGTCTCCCTCGACGACGTCATTGCCGCGTTCGACCAGACGCCCGCGGGTGCGGATCTGCTGACGGTGCCGTTCGGGATCGGCGAGACGGCGCTGCAGCCGGTCGGGCTGCCGTTGCGGACGATGCCCAACCTGCTGGTGGTGGGCCGGCAGGGTTGCGGAAAGTCAACGGCGCTGGCCGCTTTCGGCCAGGCGGTCATGCGGCGGTTCACCCCCGAGCAGGCGCAGATCACGATCATCGATCCGAAGACCGCGCTGATCGGCAGGATGCAGGGCCCGCATGTGCGGGCCTACGCCTACACCCCCGACGACATCGACACCGCGCTGGCGGCGCTGAGCGAGGAACTGCGCGATCGGCTCCCGCCGTCCGGGCTGACCCAGGAGGAGCTGCTCAGCCGGAGCCGATGGGAGGGCCCGCAGCACTTCGTCCTCATCGACGACGAACAGGAACTGCGGCCCAACGGCGTGCTCGGTAAGCAGGCCGCGAGTGCACCGCTGTGGTCGCTGATCGAGCGGTGCCGCGAGATCGGACTGCACGTGTTCGTGTCGCGCCTGCCCGGGAACTGGGCAGGGGTGTCGGCGATGAACCCGTTGCTGCAGAAGCTGACCGGGTCCCGGTCCCCGACCCTGTTCATGGACAACGACCCGCAGGCGGTCAAGGTGTTCGGCCGCATCAGCGCCCAGCAGCTGCCACCGGGCCGCGGACTGTTCGTGACCACCGACGGCGAGATCGAGGGTGTGCTCGTCGGGAGCCCCGATCAGCCCGAGCAGGTCTAGCCTGCCTGCATGGAGTTCTTCGGTGCCATCGAAACGGTCGGCAAGGTCATCGACGCCGTCGGGGTTGCGACCATCGCCCTGGGTGGCGTGCTGGCGGCCGGTATCGCGGTCGGTCGGTTGCTGCGCCGGACACCGGACACCTACCGGCTGTTCCGGAGTCAGCTCGGCCGCGCCATCCTGGTCGGGCTGGAGCTCCTGGTGGCCGCCGACATTATCCGCACGGTCGCGGTGACGCCGACCCTCGAGAGCGTGGGGGTGCTCGCCGGCATCGTGCTGATCCGGACATTCCTGAGCTGGTCGCTGGAACTCGAGATCAGCGGACGCTGGCCGTGGCAGAGCGGGCCGAAGCCGGTCGATGCCGACTGACCGGGCCCGGCAGCTGTGGGACCGGGTGCGCGAACGGCCCGCCCGCCCACTGGCGCCACCGGACAGCTACCCGCACGCCGATATCGCGGCGATGTTGCGCGAGCTGGGACTGGCGCTGGTGGAGGTGATGCAGCCGACCCAGCTGGTGCGGGCCAGGGTGCACAAGGCCGCGTTGGCGTACACCACCGCGCCGGTGCGGGTGGTCGCGCTGCCGACCGTGCTGCTGATCCAGGTGGGCACCACCGCGTTCGAGGTCGACGTCACCGGCCGGACGACCGATCAACTCAACATCGCCGATCGGGTGGACCACGTCACCCGGCTCATCGAAGCGGGTGCGATCACACCCACCAGTGCGCTGCAGGAGCTGGCCCGGGCCCGCCGGATGCCGCCGCGCTTCCCGGCCTGGGTGCGCATTCTCGGCTACGTCATCACCACGCTGGGCTTCGGGATGATCATGAATCCGACGTGGGCCTCGCTGTGGGGGCATGCCCTGCTCGGGGCGGTGGTGGGCGTGATTCTCGTTGCCGCCGAGCAGTTTCCGTCGCTCAACGCCATCGCGCCGACCCTGGCGGCGACGGCCGTCACGGTACTGGCGACGTGGTTCGTCGCCGATGCCGCCAACGACGGGTTGCTGCGCGTCATCGCTCCCGCCCTGGTGGCCCTGCTGCCGGGGATGGCGCTGACGGTCGGGGCGATGGAGCTGGCGAGTTCGTCGATCATCGCGGGGTCCAGCCGACTGATCTACGGCGCCGTGCAGACGATGCTGCTGGTGTTCGGCGTCTCGCTGGGGATCGCCGTCGCGGGCCGGATTCCGCCGCAGGCACCCTCCGCGCAGCTCGGGCCGTGGGCGTTCTACGCCGCGATCGTCGTCGCCGCCGTCGGCCTCTATCTGTTCCTGTCCGCGCCGCCGGGCTCACTGCTCTGGCTGACCGCTGCGATCGGTGTCGCACTGATCGGCCAACGGCTGGGCGGGCTGTTCCTCAGTTCTGCGCACGCCGGGGCGCTCGGTGCGGCGCTGGTGCTGCCGTTCGCGATCGTCGCGTCCCGGCTGAAGACCGCGCCGACGGCCATGGTGATGCTGCTGGCGGCGTTCTGGGCGCTGGTGCCCGGCGCGCTGGGCTTCGAGTCGTTGTCCGCGGTGGTGTCCGGTGGCTCGCACGACATCGAGGCGCTGTCCAGGACGGTCGGCGCGGTGTTCTCGATCGCGCTGGGCACGCTGGTGAGCTGGAGCATCCTCGATGCCATCGGCTCGCGGCGGCGCCTGGCCGACGACGACGACTGAGCGACCTCTCCGACGCGCCGAACCAACCAACCGGTAGGTTGTGCGACTGTGGAGGATCTTGCCGGCGTTGCCGCCTGGATGACCGAACAGGGCCTCGGCGACGGGCCGCTGGCGAACGTCGCCCCGATCAGCGGCGGCACCCAGAACATCATGCAGCGCTTCGAGCGGTCCGGCCGGCCGTATGTGTTCCGGCGCGGTCCCGCGCATCTGCGGCCGGTCAGCAACAAGGTGATCCTGCGCGAGACGCAGGTGCTGGCCGCCCTGGCCGACACCGACGTGCCACACCCGCGCCTGATCGCGGTGTGCGAGGACACCTCGGTCCTCGGCGACGCCGTCTTCTACCTGATGGAGCCCGTGGACGGCTTCAACGCCGGCGAGGGCCTGCCCGAACCCCATGCGTCCGACCCGGCGATCCAGTTCGGCATGGGAGTGTCGATGGCTGACGCAGTGGCCCGGCTGGGCGCCGTCGACCATGTCGCCGTGGG
The DNA here is from genome assembly GCA_022708865.1 of Acidobacteriota bacterium. Lineage (GTDB taxonomy): Bacteria > Actinomycetota > Actinomycetes > Mycobacteriales > Mycobacteriaceae > Mycobacterium. The sequence goes on along the minus strand of JAKIXW010000015.1, from coordinate 3,289 downwards.
GCTCTCCGGCTACGGCAAGCCCGACGGCTTCCTGGAACGCCAAGTGCCCCGGTGGCTTTCCGAACTCGACGGGTACTCGGCCTTCCCGAACTACCCCGGCCCCGACATCGGCGACGTCCGAGGCGTGGCCGCCTGGCTCGACGAGAACCGGCCGGCCCGTTGGACACCGGGCATCATGCACGGCGACTATCACGGTGCGAACGTCATGTTCTCCCGCACCGGGTCCGAACTGGCGGCCATCGTCGACTGGGAGATGAGCACCATCGGCGATCCACTGCTGGATCTGGGCTGGATGCTGGCCACCTGGCCCCGCGCGGGCCAGGGCAGCGTTCTGGGTAATCCGCTGATGGACGCCGAAGGTCTTTGCTCCACAACGGATCTGATAGAGCGATACGCCCAGACCAGCACCCGGGACCTGTCCAACATCACCTGGTACGGGGTAATGGCCTGCTTCAAGCTGGGCATCATCCTCGAGGGCAGCAACGCCCGCGCCGCGGCCGGTCAGGCGCCCAAGGAGGTCGGCGACCACCTGCACGCAGCAACCGTCCGGCTCTTCGAGCGAGCCCACGCCATGATCGAGGGGGAACTGTGATCGATTTCGAAATTCCCTCGCAGACAGAGGCTCTGGCGAATCAGATCCGTGCCTTCGTCGTCGACAAGGTGGTGCCCTACGAGACGGATCCAAGGCTGACCCGGCACGGCCCGGACGAGGAATTGCGCACCGAACTCGTCGGCCTGGCCCGCGACGCCGGACTGCTGACCTTCCAGGCGCCGAGCGCATTCGGGGGCCGCGCACCGTCGCACGTCGAACAGGCCGTCCTGTTCGAGGCCGCCGGCTGGTCCACCCTCGGCCCGATCGCGCTGAACTGTGCCGCCCCCGACGAGGGCAACATGTTCCTGCTGTCGAAGATCGCCAACAACGAGCAGATCGAGCGATTCCTGGTCCCGGTGATCGACGGCCGCCAGCGGTCGGTGTTCGCGATGACCGAACCCGGTGGCGCGGGCTCGGACCCGAACCAGCTGAACACTGTTGCTGAAGGCCGGCGCGGAGCGGACGGGACCAACTACGTCATCAACGGCCGGAAGTGGTTGATCACCGGCGCCAACGGCGCGCGCACCTGGATCGTGATGGCCCGGGTGGCGCCCAACGAGTTCGGCCCCGACGGTCCGACGCTGTTCCTCTGCGAGGGCGACACCCCCGGCATCGAGATCGAACGCGTGATGAACACCATGGACCGCAACTACGTCGAGGGCCACGGCGTGGTCCGGTTCAACGACCTGACCCTGCCGGCGTCGTCGGTGGTCGGCGAGATCGGCCAGGCGCTGCGGTACGCCCAGCTGCGACTGGCCCCGGCGCGGCTGACCCATTGCATGCGGTGGCTGGGCGCGGCGTCGCGGGCGCAATCGATCGCGATCGAACACGCCCGCACCAGAACAGGTTTCGGCAAACCCATCGGCGAGCACCAAGGCGTCAGCTTCATGATCGCCGACAACGAGATCGCGCTGCAGCAGTGCCGGCTGGCTATCTGGTGGGCCTGCTGGAAGCTGGACTCCGGCGCCAAGGGCCGGCACGAGAGCTCGATGGTCAAGGCCTACGTGTCCGAGGAGCTGTTCAAGGTCGCTGACCGCTGTGTGCAGATCCTCGGCGGCATCGGCATCTCCGATGAGACACCCGTCGGCATGATCTTCTCCGACATCCGCGCCTTCCGGCTCTACGACGGACCCACCGAAGTGCACAAGCACGCCATCGCCCGCCAAGTACTGAGGAACCCGTCATGACCCTTCTCGACATGTTCAATCTCGACGGCAAGGTCGCCATCGTCACCGGCGCATCCTCCGGCCTGGGCGTCGCGTTCGCGCAGGCGTTCGCCGAGGCCGGTGCCGACGTCGCCCTCGGTGCTCGCCGCGTCGACAAGATGGCCGCCACCGCGGCACTGGTCGAAGGCGCCGGCCGGCGTGCACTGACGGTGCAGACCGACGTCGCGGATCCGGACCAGTGCCAAGCCCTGGTGGACGCCACCGTCGAGGCCTTCGGTCGGGTGGACATCCTGATCAACAACGCCGGTATCGGGACCGCGGTCCCGTCCACCCGCGAGACGCCCGAGGAATTCCGGACGGTCATCGACGTCAACCTGGAGGGCTCGTACTGGATGGCGCAGGCCTGCGGGCGGGTGATGCAACCCGGTAGCTCGATCATCAACATCGCCAGCATCCTGGGCCTGACCACTGCGGGGCTGCCGCAGGCGGCCTACGCCGCATCCAAGGCCGGTGTCATCGGGCTGACCCGAGATCTGGCTCAGCAATGGGGTGGCCGCAAGGGGATCCGGGTCAACGCGCTGGCGCCGGGCTTCTTCAAATCCGAGATGACCGACGAGTACAAGCCCGGCTACCTGGATTCGCAGCTGCCGCGCGTGGTGCTCGGCCGGACCGGTGAGCCCGTGGAGCTGGCGGCCACCGCGGTCTGGCTGGCGTCACCGGCCGGCGGATACGTGGTGGGTCAGACCATCACCGTCGACGGCGGACTGACCATCTGCTGATGCACATTCGTTAACAGACCGAAGCCGTCCGGTCCATTTGGATCGGTAGGTTTGGACGCATGTCCACGGCCCCCCGCCGCAACTTCAACGACGCCGTTACCAAGTTCTGGAGCTTTGCCGCTCCGGCCTACGATCTGGGGTTCCTCCAGCAGTGGGTCTACCGGCCCGCCCAGGACGAGGTGATCGCGATGCTGCGTGAACACAAGTCCCGGCGGATAGCCGATATTGCTTGTGGGACAGGCATTCTGGCCGATCGGATCCAGCGCGAGCTGGCGCCGGCGCAGGTGTACGGCGTGGACATGTCCGAGGGCATGCTGGCCGAGGCCAAGGAGCGCTCTGCGGCCGTGCAATGGTTGCGCGGCCCGGCCGAGCAGCTGCCGTTCGACGACGCATCCTTGGATGCTGTGGTGACCACGTCGGCATTCCACTTCTTCGACCAGCCGGCCGCGCTGCGGGACTTCCACCGCGTACTGGTGCCGGGTGGAATGGCGGGTTCACCGTCGGCGAGCAGCACCGGGTGGACCGCCCGCTGCTGCCGCCGTTCCTGTCCGATCTGATCACCGCAGGCACCAAGTAATAGGTGGACCAGATCTCCGCGGCGATGGCGATCATGTGGATCGTTCCCCTGATCGCCATCGTGGCGCTGTTGGAATTCCTGGTCCGGATGGGGTCCCGGGAGGCGCTGCTGACCGCGCTACTGGTTGCCTCCAGCCCGTTCCTGGTGCACCAGCTCGTGTATCAACAGCGGCCCG
>JAKIXW010000159.1:4787-8794 GCA_022708865.1 Acidobacteriota bacterium | reverse complement strand
GGAGCGCCTTCGGTAGCGGCTTCTTCAACTTCGGACGTCCAACAAGCTGCATCGGGTTGGCTGCCAACATTTCGTTGGTATAAAGGAAGGTGCACAACACATTCCACGTTGACCAGCAGCGTCGGATGGATGCCGCCTCATGGTCGGCTGCAAACGCCGCGAACGCTGTACGCATCGAATCCCGAGTTATGTCAGCTGGACTAAGACGGACCGGCTCACCACCGGTCAGCAGATTGGCAATGGCGACGAAGTCACGCCGGTACGCGTGTGCGCCGAGGGCTTACTTGCCTGCCGGTGATCCAAGAACTGCTGGAACCACTCGGGGATCTCACTGACGGCCGGCACGATGGCAGCAGCTTCATCGGCGCCTTCGGTGACGGAGTAGCCGGAATCGGTCTCGTGCGGCACACGGTCAGCCTCGCAGATAAACGATGGATAATCAACGTTATCCATATTATTGAGTGTTACGCGGCATCAGCCTGCGCAAACAGGGGACGCTGCATCACCTACATAACGTCACAGTGACGAATTAAACAGCTCGCGCTGGACCTCGGAGGCGCGGAGTGTCCGCCACTGCCAGGTAGTTCTGGACTGCCGATCGTCCTGTCCGGCGCTGTCAGATAGTCATGGATTCGGAGTCAATGCCATGGTTACGCCGGCCGAAGATCCGCAGGTGCATGGGCAGGGACCTGGCCGGGTGTCACTGTCAGATAGTTCTGGAACGGGGGGCGAGAAATCGGACGGCTACCAGGTTTTCCCGGATTACTCCCAACAAGTTCCGGATCGGACACAATCGTCAAGAGGTGCGAGCACATTCATTTGATGCAACTCGCACCAGTTAAGTACCGATAAGCTACATTATGTCAAGTAAAATGCCGCATATTGCATCAGATGAATCAATCCACTGCTGCCCCGTCTCACTGTAGGTGGCGGCTGTCGCCACGCATTTGGCGGCATTTGGTCGCTCTGAACTGCGACGACGAGTTCAGAGCGTGCTGTTGTGAACCCGCGGCGCTGGCGAACGGGTCTCAACGGCGTGAAATATTGGGTCCGAGATTCGGGTCGCCTACCTGCAATCATACCGCTATGATGCATCTGTTGATTCAATGATTCATAGGATGATACAGTTTTTGGAGGTTGATGTGCCCGTCGACAAGGCCGGCCGGTTCTTCGTCGTTCCTTCGGTTCCGCTGCTGCATCCCGAAACCCAGACCGTCCACGAGATGCTGGAAGGCTTTCGGAATCAGCAGCTGTGTCGCAATCTGAGCCACGGCACCATCGAAAAGCGGCAACGCATCGTGGAGCGATTCCTGGAATACACGAACGAGTTTCCGTGGACCTGGACGCCATCGATGGTCGAAGAGTTCTTCGGCGATCTGCGCTCCGAACGCGGACGCAGACAGTCCACGGTGCGGTCCTATCAGGACGCGTTACGTGGATTCTGTTCCTACGTCAGTGATCCCGATTACGGCTGGGACCGGGTGTGCGAGCAGCGATTCGGTACCCATCCGGCCCAGGTGTTCTTCGCGTGGAACACCGCCGCCCACGTTCAGGACAACGAGTCGGCACCGACCAAGCGGCCCTTCACCCTCGAGGAATTGCAGCTGCTCTTCGATCACGCCGATGATCAGGTCGCCATCATCGCCGCTTCGGGCCGCAAGGGCTGGTTGCCGGCATACCGCGACGCGGTGATGTTCAAGATCGCCTACTCCTACGGGTTGCGGTTCAACGAGCTGCGCCACCTGCAGACCGTCGACTTCGCCCGCAACCCGCACGCCCGAGAATTCGGCCGCCATGGCCTGGTGCACGTCCGGTACGGCAAGGCCAAGAAGGGATCTCCGCCCAAACGGCGCAGTGTCCTCACGGTGTTCGACTGGACCCCGGAAGTGATCAACGACTGGCTCATCCACGGCCAACCGTTCATGGACGACGGCATCGACCTGTTCCCCAGCGAGCGTGGCGCCCTGGTATCCGAAGACGCGGTGCTGACCAGGCTCCGGCGGTACTGCAACGACCTGGGTTTCTCCGACGGTTTGGATCTGCATTCGTTGCGCCGTTCCTACGCCACCCATCTCATCGAGGCGGGCTGGGACCCGTTGTTCGTCCAGCAGCAGATGGGCCACGAGCACGCCAGCACCACATCGTTGTATACCTGCGTGGCAAGCGACTTCCGGGTCCGCACCCTGCGCCGCGTGCTGGATGAGACCATCGCAGAGGCACTGTCCTTCGGCGAGGAGGAGACGTCGTGAAACGTCACGTCGACTACACCTGGCGCGTCGCCGAGCTGATGGCTGCGCACGGCATGCACAACAGCACCGATCTCATCCCCAGGTTGGCCGAACGCGGTATCGTGCTGTCACGACCGCAGGTGTACAGGGTGGTTCATCAACGGCCCGAACGGGTTTCGCTGCAGATGATGGCCGCACTGTGCGACATCTTCAGCTGCGGCATGGAGGACCTCGTCACCGTCACCGCCACCGACGCCAAGCGCAGAAAGACTGCATCAGGGGCCCAGGGCACGGCCGCACCGAACGTCGTCGAACTCAACAAGGCCGTACGGCCCGTCCGGGCCCGGGTGATCCGCGATGACGATTGAACCCACCCGACGGTCGACCACGCGAGGACGCCCACGCGTCACGACCGGCCACTTCCAGTGCAGCCGCTGCGACCGGATGGTCAACACGTTGCGCGCCTCGTGGCCCGGGGAGCAGCTCTGCCACAGCTGCTTCTACAGCGCCATGCGGACTCACGGGACCTGTCCGCGCTGCCGCCATGACGGCGTGCTCCCCGGGCGCGCCAACCGCACCGATCCCCGGCCGGTCTGCTTGGGCTGCGCCGGAATAGAGGGCAATTACGCGTGCAGTACCTGCGGCACCGAAGGTGAAATTTTCCGCAAGGGCCAATGCGCTCGCTGCGTGGTACGCGACGATCTGAGCGTTCTGATGGTCCGTGACGCCGTCGATCCGGTCGTGATGAGCACCATCGTGACCATCCTCTGCGACGTGGACCGGCCCGAAAGCATCTACACCTGGAAACGGTCGCCCAAAGTCCAGGACCTGCTGACCGGGCTGGCTTCTGGACGGATTCCCCTCACCCATGAGGGCCTCGACGAGCTGGGCGGTGGACGACTCGTTGGGCATCTGCGCAGCGTGCTCGAACACCACGGCCTACTACCCATACGTGACGAGCACCTCGCCCGGTTCGAATCCTGGCTGGCCACAAAACTCGACGCGATACCACAGCGTTCCGTCCGCGGCCCGGTTGAACAGTTCGCCACCTGGCACCACCTCAATCGGCTCCGCCGAAACTCCTCGCCCGGACAGGCCTCCGACGGGCCCGTCCGCTCGGCGAAACAGGAGATCACCGAAACCATCAAATTCCTCACCTGGCTTGAGCAGACCCATCACCGCAGCGCAGCCACCTGCAACCAACAAGACGTCGACGAATACCTGGTGTCAGGGCCGACCACCCGCCACCTGATTCGCACGTTCTTCGTCTGGGCAAAAGCGAACAAGATCAACAAGACCGTGCAGATCGGTCACCGCCAAGCCAAGACGACCCCCACACTCACCCAGGACCAGCGGCTGGCCTGGCTCAAGGAACTCCTTCGAGGCGACGCCGACACTCTTCCCTACCGGCTCGCTGGCACGCTGCTGCTGCTCTACGCACAACCGCTGGTCAGGGTCGCCGGGCTGCCGACAACCGCGATCGTCGTGACGCCTCACGAACTGCGCATCGCCCTCGGGAAAGAACCCGCACCGCTTCCCGAACCCTTCGCCGACATGATCCGACGCCATTTGAACGACCGGCCCAATCTCCGCACCGCCGGAGGCAGCATCGAAAACCCCTGGCTCTTCCCTGGGTATCACGCCGGGAAACACCTTGACCCGCAATCAATCATGTTGCGGCTCCGCAAACTTGGCATCAACCTCCTCGGCGCCCGCAACGCCGCCATCCAGAACCTCGCCGCCGAGGTACCCCCTCCCCTGGTCGCCGAACTCCTCGGC
>JAKIXW010000159.1:4486-4719 GCA_022708865.1 Acidobacteriota bacterium | reverse complement strand
TGGTCGCAGTACGCCACCTAATCAGCGGCCGTGGATCTACTGCCGGGCCACCGCAATACGGAACCATTCGTCGGGGTCGAGGTAGTGGTCGGCGTCTTTGGCGTCGTCGCCGAGGTCGATGCGTACCCAGGTGACTTTGCCGCTGAACCTGCTGGTGTGGGTGGTGTAGTCGGGACTGACCGAGGTGCCGGATTCGTAACCGACGTCGGTGGTGTCATCGGCGGAGAAGATGA
>JAKIXW010000159.1:335-4357 GCA_022708865.1 Acidobacteriota bacterium | reverse complement strand
GTTGTTCTCCCCGCCGATGAACCCGTAGAAGTACTCGAACCCGCCGCCGCCGGTAGGCCACGCGTTAAACGGTCCCGCCGAGCTGGTTTGCCGTACCGGCACCTCATGGCACTTGCCGAACTGCGCAGTGGAGTAGCCGTTGAGCTTGAGCGAACAGCGCTGCGCCGGCCGCCGTCGCGATCACGGCACGGGCATCGCGCTCGGCGCCACCGTCGTCGTGCTTCTTCGCCATGATGCGAACACCCTTCCCTCGAAAGAAGGTATGCATCAACCAGGCATGGTTCACGGAGTGGGTCGGCCCAGTGCGGCCGTGCCCCACTTTGGGTGCCGAGTAGCAAGGGCGCTAACGACGTTGACCTTGACGGATGCGGCCACACTGTACTGAGGTGCACTTCTCGGCACCAGGCGGGCTATGCCGCCGATGACCGAGAAGGGCATGTCTGCGTCCTCGGTACTACTTGAGCATGCTGCCAGCGTCGACGGTGACGGGAAGCCCTGTGATGTAACGCGATTCGTCGGACGCTAGGAACAGCACGGCATTGCTGACATCGACTGGTTCGACCCAACCGATTGGCAGCACGTGCATGAACTGAGCGGCGACGGCGAGGTCATCGGGACCCGGGTTTTCCAGATCGGGACGGAAGAGCTTCATCGTGCCTTCGTTCATGAACAGGGGCGTGTTCACGTTGGTGGGGCACACTGCGTTGACTCGAATCGAGTGTTGGCCCAGCTCCACCGCGAACGTCCTCATCAATCCGATCACCCCATGTTTGGCAGCGATGTAGTGACCGGTGTGGGCGTAGGGCTTGAGCCCACCAACCGAACTGGTGAGGATGATGGAGCCGCCACGGCCACCTGAAAGAATATGTGGGACAGCCGCTTTCACCGACTTCCAAACTCCTGAGAGGTTGACGTCGATCATGTCATTCCAGTCGTCTTCGCTGGTCTGGTCCAATGTCTGACCGCCGTTGCCGATGCCGGCGTTAGCCACGATGATGTCCAACCGGCCGAGCTGCTCCACGCCGCTATCGACTGCGGCTTTGAGCGCGTCGTAGTCGCGGACATCCACTTCTGCAGTCACGACGCGGCGGTTCAATCCCTTGACCAGATCGGCGGTCTCGGCCAGATCTTCGGACGAAGCCAGCGGGATCAGGCTCTCTGTCCTCATCTGCTTGCATATGTCGACGGCGATGATGTCGGCGCCTTCCTCGGCCAGGCGTACCGCGTGACTGCGGCCCTGACCTCGCGCTGCGCCGGTAATGAACGCTACTTTGCCCTCGAGTCGCCCGCCCATATGTACACCTCGTCGTCTCTGGCCGCCTGAGAGCTGTTCCCCGGCGGTGTCGCTGTGGATCGACTATTTATCGATCGATCAGGAATGTTGACACTGATGAAACAGTGTGTCAACCATGTGCTGTTCTGGCACGGTGACGCGCTTCGATGCGCAGCGAGCCTCTGCGAGCTGTCCGGGCTACGGCTGCGGCGCGGCAGATGGGGCAGTCGGAACTGTGTCGATCAGCAGGCTGATCTGGCGCTCGACCAACTCGCGCAACTGGTCGTGGCCGAGCGTGACGCCAACGGCGCTCTCGTTGCACAGGCTGCGCGCGGTCTGAGCAATCAGCATGGAGATGGCCATGGCCGGATACCTCTCGAGGTCGACCCCACGGGCGCGCAGCGCGACCGTGACGGCGGCTGTCTCGATGTCACGGACCCGCTCGGCATAGGTCTTGAGCTCGGCGCGAATTGCCTTGCGATGATTCGCCAACGCCATGAATTCGGTGTTCAGGCCAGTCAGTCGGAGGTCGCTGTTCATCAACCACAGTGTGCGTATCGGGTCGTCGTCGCTGAGCGAGGCGCGCATGTTGTTCAGCGAGACTTCGGCTCCGGTGCGCAGGACTTCGACGAAGAGATCATCCATCGTCGGAAAGTAGTAATAGACCAGCGCCTGCTTGACACCCGCCTCCGCTGCCACGCGGCGTGAAGTCGCTGCCGCGTAGCCCTCGTCTCTCATGATCTTGGCGGTCGCCTCGATCAGGCGCTGACGGGACCCGGCATCGACGGGCTTGGCTCTACGCGCCGTCGCCATTCAGCTCGTCCGGACGCGGCGAATGCTTGACCGCCTGGCGCGCACTCTGGTAGGCATGGCACATTCTAGCTGCTGATCAATTGACCAAAATGCGGTGCGGTGCAAGGCCGGCCCAAACGAAACTGGAGGCAGGGCCAGTGTGCAGAATTCGATCAAACGCATTCCCGTCTTCGTTCTGTTTGGGGCAGCGCCGATGACCATCCGCAGGAGGGTGCTGGTAGATCCACACCTGTGCGAGGGGCACGCACTCTGCCTCGACACCGCACCCGCGGTCTTTGATCTGACCGACGACGACATCGCCACCTGTACGGAGCGGCCGGCCGACGATCTCTGGGATCAGGTCCAGGCCGCGGTTGACGCGTGCCCGCGAGGGGCGATTTCCGTAGTCGAGGACCAGTAAGCACGCTCACCGACGTCTCGAGCCCGATTTTCGACCGAAAGGACAGCCCCCATGACCGACCTCGCATCAGTCGACTTCTTCTCCGATCCAGCAGTCAGTCAGAGCCCTTATGAGTACTGGGACTATCTGCGTGAGCAGGGCCCGGTCGTCAGGGAACCTCACCATAACGTCGTGGCTGTCACGGGTTACCAGGAAGTCATGGCGGCATTCAAAGACCACGATTCGTTCTCTGCGGTCAACGCGATCGGCGGCCCGTTCCCGCCGCTGCCGTTCGAACCCGAGAGCGACGACATCACCGAACAGATCGAGGCACATCGCCATCTGTTCCCGATCTACGAGCACATGGTGGTCATGGACCCACCCGCCCATGAGAAGGCGCGGTCCTTGCTGAGCAAGTTGCTCACGCCCCGTCGCCTCAAGGAGAACGAGGACTACATGTGGGGACTGGTCGATCACCAGATCGACCAGTTCATCGGCAATGGCCGCTGCGAATTCCTGACCGAGTATGCCAAGCCCTTCGCCACCTCCGCCATCATCGACCTGCTGGGCGTTCCCGAGGCGGACCGCCCCGAATTCCTGGCTGCGCTGGGTGCCGAGCTGCCGGATGGCAACCGCGTGGGCGCCCTCGATGGGGAACCGGTGGGCCTCGATCCGCTGAAGTATCTGGACGACAGGTTTGTTGGCTACCTCGCCGAACGACGCCGCGAACCGCAGGATGATGTCCTATCCGGGATGGCGGCCGCCGTCTATCCCGATGGTTCGACACCAGAATTGATCGAAGTCGCAAAACCGGCGACCTTTCTCTTCGCGGCGGGGCAGGAGACGGTAACGAAGCTCCTCAGCGCCGCGGTTCAGACTCTGGGTGATCGGCCCGAGTACCAACAGATGCTGCGCCAGAATCCCGATCGCATACCGACGTTCATCGAGGAAGCGTTGCGGATGCACTCTCCGACGAAGATCGACTTTCGGCTGGTTCGCAAGACCACCACCCTCGGGGGTATGCATCTACCCGCTGGCACCATCGTGATGCTTTGCCTGGGTGCAGCGAACCGAGATCCCCTCAAGTTCGAGAACCCACACGAGTTCCGGCCGGATCGCAAGAATGTCCGCGAGCACATCGCCTTCGGCCGGGGCATCCACACGTGCGCCGGAGCGCCCCTGGCCCGGGTCGAAGGCCAGATCACCATTCGCCGACTTCTGGATCGTCTGCGCGACATCAGGATCGACGAAACGAACCATGGTCCTGCGGATAACCGTCGCTATGCCTACGAGCCGACTTTCCTGCTGCGGGGTCTGACCGAATTACACATCGAGTTCGAACCCTCCGCGTAACTGCACACCACCTCGCTGATACCCGCAGCGATGATGCGGGACAACTGCTTCGGCACACCGTAAACAGAATGTGAGCCCTGATGACGTTGCAAACCCTGATCGAAGAACTGAGTCGACGCCCCGGCACCGGTGAAGTCATTCCGATCATCGATCCCGCAACCGAGGAAACCATTGCCGAGTTCACCGACGGCGGGGCCGCGGCGG
>JAKIXW010000159.1:0-313 GCA_022708865.1 Acidobacteriota bacterium | reverse complement strand
ACGAGCGGGCCAAGATCCTTTGGCGCATTGCCGATTTGATCGACGAGCACGCAACGGAACTCGCGGAGATCGACTCCATCAACACGGGCATGCCGTACACCCAGGCGCACATGATCATGTCCACTAGCGCCGATATTTTCCGGTACTACGGTGGCTGGTGCACCAAGGTCAACGGCATCGCTCACGACATCCAGATGACTGGTGGAATCACCGGCGCGCACTCGAACTTGCACGGTTACACCCTGAAAGAGCCTTATGGTGTGGTCGGTCTGATCTTCCCCTGGAACGGCCCGGTGTTCAACGCCTGCACCAA
>JAKIXW010000158.1 GCA_022708865.1 Acidobacteriota bacterium | reverse complement strand
GCCCAGGCGTCACCGCCGTTGCCGCCGCCGCCCGAGTCGCCGGTGGGGTTGGTGTCGGCGACGCGCCACTGCTCGTTGCCGCTGCTGCCACCGTTGCCGCCGGTGGCGTTACCTGTTGTGGCGTAAGCGTTTCCGCCGTTCCCACCCTTCCCGAGATTACCGGTGAACAGGCCGCCGAACGATCCCGTCCCACCGTCGGCCGCGGTGGCGTTCGCGCCTACCGCGTTCCCGCCGTTACCGCCGTCCCCGCCGTTGCCGTTGAAGAGTCCCCCGTGGCCGCCGTCACCGCCCTTGGTCGCGGCTTGGAGCAGCTTGCCGTCGGCGGAGTAGACCGCGTCCAGGCCATCTCCACCCCGGCCACCGTTGCCGTTGATGCTGGCGCTGCCGCCGACGCCCCCGTAGGCGCCGTTGCCGCCGTTGCCGCCCCAGAGTCCGCCGTCTTCGCCGTTGCACATCGATTTGCAGTTCGGGTTGAGTTCCAGGGCATCGCGGCCGTCGCCCAGGAGCCAGCCGCCGCGGCCGAACATCGGCCGGAGCGTCACCTTCACCGTGATGGTGCCGGCCTTCGGGTTGTTCGATGCTTTGACCAACCACCACGGCAGGTTGGTGCCCGACCACGGGATGACGGATTCCGTCGAGGCGAGTTGTATGTCGAAGCTTCGTGTCGGCAGGTTGTCGGCGGTCGTGGGCAGGACACCCATGCCGACGACGGCCGCGCCGGCGGCGACGCCGGAGGTGAGGAATGCGGCCACCGAGCGTGTGCCGCGACGTCCCTTGCGGGAGTTGGAATTTGAGTTCTTGTTCATCATGAAACCTCTGTCTGCTCGCCCCCGATGGGCAACGGCCCACGAGTGTCACGGACATCTTCGAGTGATGTCCGATGGATTACGGATCAATCAGCGCGCGCTGAGCTGAACGTACGCCCGTTGCCACTGCCGCGCAAAGTTTTCAACGCACTTCAGCAAACTTTGATTTGACCGTCTTCCTGTCGCCTGACCAGCCGAAATACCGGCCATGACCATAGAATCTGTTGCTATTCAGCTTGTCCGGGCCTGTTTCGCGTGGCCGGGACCGTCCAGGCTGGTAAGTGGTGTTTGCTGAAGCTGCAATACGATGATGAAAAGACTGTTCCTGCAACTTATTTCGCGATCCACCCGGTTGCCGCATTGATCGCTGAGCGTCCGCTCAGCTTCCTGATCCCGGCGGCCGAATGGAGCCTATAGCAAACCATCCTGCAAACCGATTTGACCGTCCAGAACCCCGTATGAGTTCTCCGGAACTGTTGCCATCCAGCTGGTCCGGCCCCATTTCGCGTGGTGCAGTGAACATACTTCAAAGTCAGTTATTTGCTGAAAATACTCCGTCGGGATCAAAAATCCCCGTTTGCAAGACATTTGGCGACGTTCGAGCGCGCCAAATCCGTCGCTAAGGAGCACCTGTTCGGGCGGGCCCGGGAGCCGCGTGCCAAGTCTCGCGCATTGCTGAATGCTCCACCGGTGCGACAAAGTAATGGTGGGACAACACATCTCTCGCAGAAAAGCATTTGCTATCTGGCCGACCGTGAATTGTCTGGTCCTGCAAGATATTTCATGGCAGCAACTCCCAGGTTCGAACCTGAAATAGAAGTGTGTTCCAGAAGCCGCCTCTGATACGTCCGCGGAATCGGCATCCCGCGTGCGACGCGGGGCGAACGTCGAGGAAGATTGCCGCCATGGCATTGAAAGTCGTGCAGTGGGCCACCGGTGGACTGGGTGTGGCGGCTATCCGGGGCATCGCCGAGCATCCCGACCTCGAGCTCGCCGGATGCTGGGTGCATTCCGCGGCCAAGGCCGGCCGTGACGCCGGCGAGATCGCGGGCATCGGGAAGCTGGGCGTGACCGCCACCAACAGCATCGACGACATCCTGGCGCTCGATGCCGACGCGGTGATCTATGCGCCGCTGGCCGCCGATCCCGACGAGGTCGCCGCCCTGCTGCGATCGGGGAAGAACGTGATCACCCCGGTGGGGTGGGTGTACCCCAGCGAGCGCACCGCGGCCCCCGTGCGCGAGGCGGCGCTGGCCGGGAACGTGACGCTGCACGGCACCGGCATCGCCCCAGGCGGTATCAGCGAGAAGTTCCCGCTGCTGCTCTCGGTGATGTCCACCGGCGTGACTTTTGTTCGCGCCGAAGAGTTTTCGGATCTTCGCACGTATGGAGCGCCCGATGTGCTGCGGCATGTCATGGGATTCGGTGGCCCTCCGGAGGTGGCCATGAGCGGGCCGATGCAGAAGATCCTCGACAGTGGTTTCATCCAGGCGGTCCGAATGGTGGTGGATCGAATGGGTTTCGCCGCCGATCCGCGTGTCCGGGCCACCCAGGAGGTTGCGGTGGCCACCGCTCCCATCGATTCCCCGATCGGGGTGATCGAGCCGGGCCAGGTCGCGGCGCGAAAGTTCCACTGGGAGGCGATGGTCGGCGATCAACCCGTGGTGCGGGTGACCGTCAATTGGTTCATGGGCCATGAGAACTTCGACCCCGCGTGGAGCTTCGGCCCGGCGGGTGAACGGTACGAGATGGAGGTCAAGGGCAATCCCGACTTCCAGGTCGTGATCAAGGGGTTCCAGCCCGAGACCGTCGAGCAGGGTCTCGAGAGCAACAACGGCATCGTCGCGACCGCCGCGCACTGCGTGAACTCGGTGCCCGCCGTCTGTGCGGCGGCACCGGGGATCGCGACCTACCTCGACCTGCCCCTGATCTCCGGCAGGGCCGCACCCGCGCTGCACCGCTGACGGGTTCGGCGAGCGGTGCCGTTCCGCGAGCAAGAGGCCCGGCAACAACGGGCTGACGGGTTCGGCGAGCGGTGCCGTTCCGCGAGCAAGAGGCCCGGCGACAACGGGCTGACTACGATCGGGCTCATGCCGAAACCGCACGGGATGGCGTGCTCGCGGGCGATACCGGTGGATCCGGGCACCGCGATGCGCCGCACGTTGGTGCTGCCCCTGCCCGCCCTGTTCAGCCGGAGGTACGGACCGATGGGTCCGATCCGGGCGGTGCACGAATACGACTCCGAGCCGTGGGGCCGGGCGGGGCAGGTCCGGTCGATCGTGCAGGCCGGCGGCACCACACTTCGTGAGGAACTCACCCAGGTCGACGACCCCACGATGTTCGCCTACACGCTGACCAGGATCACCGGCCCGCTCGCTCCGCTGGTAGACCACATCGACGGTCAGTGGATGTTCACCCCGGTGGGCACCGGAACCAAGGTGATGTGGTTCTGGACCGTGCACCCTAGGTCCGAGTTGGCCGGCCGGCTGATGCCGGTGTTCGCGCGCATCTGGCAGGGCTTCGCCGGCCGGGCACTCGAGCAACTGTCCGAGGAGCTGCTGCGCCCATGACCGACATCCAGCGCATCTCCATCCCGGTGGCCGACACCGCACTGCCCGCCGAGCTGGCGGTGCCCGACGGCGCGGGGCCCTGGCCCGGCGTGGTGGTGGTACACGACGCCTTCGGGCTCACCGACGACAACCGCGCCAACCTGCGCCGGTTCGCCGACAACGGCTATCTGGGCCTCATGCCGGACCTGTTCGCCCGGGGCGGTGTGCGCTGCGTGGTCAGGACCATCATGGCCGTGCAGCGTCGTCGCGGCGTCGCGGTCGACGATCTGCTGGCCGCCCGCGATCTGCTGGC
The DNA here is from genome assembly GCA_022708865.1 of Acidobacteriota bacterium. GTDB lineage: Bacteria > Actinomycetota > Actinomycetes > Mycobacteriales > Mycobacteriaceae > Mycobacterium. The sequence goes on along the minus strand of JAKIXW010000158.1, from coordinate 5,201 downwards.
CGCCCGGCCCGACTGCACCGGCGCGGTCGGCATCGCCGGGTTCTGCATGGGCGGCGGCTTCGCACTGGTCATGGCATCCAAGGGATTCGGGGCGTCGGCCCCGTTCTACCCGTCCATGGCACCTTTCTACGATTCGGTGGCCCAGGGCGCCTGCCCCGTCGTCGCCAGTTTCGGTCGCCGCGATCCGATCAATCCGGGCAATGGGGCGCGGCTGGAGCGGGCGCTGAACCATCACCACATCCCGAACGACGTGAAAACGTATGCGGGCGTTGGTCATTCGTTTGCCAATGACCTCCCGGGCCAGGCCTTCATGCGGATCGCCGGGTTCGGCTACGACGAGGAGGTCACCGAGGACGCCTACCGGCGGGTGTTCGCGTTCTTCGGCGAACACCTCGATTCATGAGACGCGCTCTGGTCCTGGCCGGCGGGGGACTGGCCGGGATCGCCTGGGAGACCGGGGTCCTGCGGGGCGTCGCCGACGAGGATCCGGCGCTGGCCGCCGCCCTGGTCTCGTCGGATGTGCTGCTGGGGACCTCGGCGGGGTCGGCGGTCGCGGCCCAGGTCGGCAGCGGCGTGTCGCTGGAGCGGCTGTTCGCGCGTCAGGTGCGGGCCGACTCGGGAGAGCTGCACCCCGGCAACTCGATGGACCGGGTGGTCGAGCTGTTCCTGTCGGCGCTGCTGCTGCCGGACGCCACCAAGCAACAGAAGCTGCAACACATCGGCTCGATCGCGACCGGTGTCGAGACGGTGCCCGAGGCGGTGCGCCGCAACGTCATCGCCAATCGGCTGCCGACGCCCGATTGGCCGGAGCGGGATCTCCGCATCACGGCCATCGACGTCGCCACCGGTGAACTCGTCGTGTTCACCCGGGACAGCGGGGTTGAACTGGTGGATGCGGTGGCGGCCAGCTGTGCGGTTCCCGGGGCCTGGCCGCCGGTGACGATCGGCGACCGGCGCTACATGGACGGCGGGGTCGGCAGCACCGTCAACATGGGCGTCGTCGACGACTGCGGACTGGCCGTCGTGCTGGTGCCGGCCGCCGAGGACGCACCCAGCCCGTGGGAGGTGGGGACCGCCGCCGAGATCGCGGCGTTCCCCGGAATCGCGGAGGTGCTGTTCGCCGACGCACCCGCGCGGGCCGCATTCGGCCCCAACCCGCTCGATCCGGACTGCCGGCTGCCATCGGCGCAGGCCGGCCGTGCGCAGGGCCGACGGGAAGCCGGCCGGATCGCTGCGGCGCTAGGACTCTGAAGCCCCGAGGGTGTCGAGGGCGGCGGCACCGAGTTCGCGGCCGATCTCGATGACCTCGTTGGCCCGGTGGAACTCGAGGCTCCGGCACACATTTCGGGGGACCTCGATGAACAGGTCGGGCGGATAGGCGGCCAGCGTGTGCCGGGCCAGCGCACTCTGGGCGATGTCGATGGTGCGGTTCATCACCTCGAAGCTGCCCAGCTTGGGTGCCCGGAATTCGGCGTCCGCGGATTCGGCGGTGGTCTCGAAGTCCCCGGCCGTACCGAACCGGTCGAGCCAGGCCCGCGCCGACGGCGTCTCCAGCAGTGAGCGGGCGGCCTTGGTATCCAGGATCGAGGCAGACGTGTTGCGCCACAACTTGTTCCAGCGTTCGGCGGTCGGCCGGCTCTCGATCTCCGCAGGGCCGGTGGGGTCGTCGCCGTTGAGGCTGATGGCGATGGTCAGCTCGGCGTTGACCCCGGCGATCGGCGCCATCGGGATGGGATCGAGAATCCCGCCGTCGGCCAGCAGGCGGCCGTCGAGCACGTGGGGTGTGATGATGCCGGGGATCGCGATGGAGGCGCGGATCGCGTCATCGACGGGGCCGCGCTGCAGCCAGACCGACTTGCCGGTGATCAGGTCGGTGGCCACCGAGGTGAACGGGATCGGCAACTGTTCGATGGTGACGTCGCCGAGGATCTCGCGAACCGCTTCGAGGACCTTCTCGGCGCGCAGCACACCCGCCGACGTCAACGACGGATCCAGCAGGCGCAGGATGGCCCGCTGCGTCAGGGAACTGGCCCAGGCGGTGTATTGGTCGAGCCTGCCGGCCGCCTCCAGGCCGCCCACCAGGGCGCCCATCGAGGATCCGGCGATACCCACGATCTCGTGACCGCGTTCGTGGAGTTCCTCGATGACGCCGATATGGGCGTAGCCGCGGGCTCCGCCGCTGCCGAGTGCAAGTGCGACCCGCATTCGGCCAATCTAGTCACCACGCGCTCGAACCTTGACATGCAGCCATATGGCTGCCTAACCTACAAAAGGTAGCCAAGAGGCTGCATATGTGGGAGAACAGAAGCCGTGGATGAGGTGTTCAGGGCGCTGGCCGACCCGAGCCGGCGCCGGTTGCTCGACCGTCTCAACGCCCGCAACGGGCAGACGCTGACGGAACTGTGCGGCGGGCTCGACATGGCCCGGCAATCGGTGAGCAAGCACCTGCGAGTGCTCGAGGACGCCAACCTCGTCACCGTCGTCTGGCGCGGACGCGAGAAGCTGCACTACCTCAACGCCGAGCCCATCAACGCCATCGCGGACCGCTGGATCAACCACTACGACCGGGCGCGGGCGCAGACGCTCGCCGATCTGAAGACAGTATTGGAGCGAGACACCATGAGCGACAACGACTTCGTGTACACCACCTACATCCGGACCACCCCGGAGCGGCTGTGGCAGGCCCTCACCGACCCGGCGTTCTCCCAGCGCTACATGGGCCACGGCCTGGCCGGTGACGGAAAGGTCGGTTCCACCTACAGCTGGCGCGACGGCGACCTGGACATCGTCGACCCCGGCCAGGTGATCCTGGAGTCCGATCCCTACCGGCGGTTCGCGTTCACGTTCCACACCTTCGTCCCCGAACTCGCGACCATCGGTCTGGCCACCGAAGTCATCGACCGGGCGGCCGCCGAGCCGCGCTCGACCGTCGCCATGGACATCGAGCGGGTAGACGACGGCAGCGGCCGGGTCAAGCTCACGGTCGTCCACTCCGGATTCCCGGCGGGAAGCATTGTGCGCGAGCTGGTTTCAGGCGGCTGGCCGGCCAAACTCTCGGACCTCAAGTCCAATCTCGAGCAACAGCCCGTATCGGCCTGACGGAACCCGCTCAATCACATTGGCCGTCGGCCGCGGCATTGGCGGCCATGATCACCCCGGCCTGCTGTGGCGGCGTCAGCTGCACCCACGGTGCGTCGAACGTGGCCGGGCCGACGAAGGCCGGGTCCTGCAACGTCCTGAGGTATGGCTCGACGAGTGTCCTGGGATCCTCATGGCGTTCATCGAGCCAGAGCCGCGCGGCGTGGCAGGCCTGGCCGTACTGGGATTCGGTGGCCTCCGACGGAACGTCGACGCTGGTGGTGACGCCACCGGGCGAAATGCCGGCAGCACCGGCGGGCACCTGTTCGCTGGGTGGGGCCGCGGCCTGCGGCGGGGTGGTCGGCGCTGCGTTGTCGGAGGCCGACGAGCACGCGGCGACGGACAACACCGCACCCACCGTCACCGTCGCGCAGCACAGCAACGATGTCGTGGAGTACCGGCGCATGGACCCAATCTAACGCCCGGCCGTCCGGGGCCAGATTCACGCTGATCGGAACCGGTGCGGCAATGGCGGGCCGGCTGCCATTCTCGGGTGGTGCTGCAGCCTGTCGTCGGTCGGGAGAGCTATCGGGGGTGCTGTCGGGTCCGCTGACCCGCCCCCCCGCGTCCGACCACCCAGGAGTGACTCTTGTCCGCCGTGCTGTCCCTGCCACCGATTCCCGCCGTCTCCGGGCCTACCCGGCTCCGGCTACCCGATCTGCTCTACGAGACCGACCGGGCCGCCGCCGACGTCCTGGACGGGCTGCACGACCACCTGTTGCCCCGGGCCGGCCTGCCCACCGACGGCCGGTGGTTCACCCGGCTGCACGGCGACGACGATCTCGACGTATGGCTGATCAGCTGGGTGCCCGGGCATTCCACCGAGCTGCACGACCACGGCGGGTCGTTGGGCGCTCTCACGGTACTGTCCGGAGCGCTCGACGAATTCCGTTGGGACGGTGGTGGATTACGCCGCCGCCGACTGGAAGCCGGTGACCAGGCGGCCTTCCCGCTGGGCTGGGTGCACGACGTCGCCTGGGCCCCGTCGAAGGTGCCGAGTCCGACCCTGAGCGTGCACGCCTACTCGCCGCCGCTGGCGGCGATGTCCTACTACGAGGTCACCGAGCGGGCCACGCTACGCCGCGACCGGGTCGAGCTGACCGACCATGAGTAGCCGGATCGACCGCCTGCTGGCCGACACACGGGAGCGCCTGCAGCGGCTACTGCCCGAGGATCTGCCGGCAGCGCTGGGCCGCGGCGCCGTACTCGTCGACATCCGGCCCGCCACGCAGCGCGCCGACGAGGGCGAGGCGCCGGGCGCGCTGGTGATCGAACGCAACGTGCTGGAGTGGCGTTGCGACCCCACCAGCAACGCCCGGATCCCGCAGGCCGTCGACGACGACGTCGAGTGGGTAATCCTCTGCTCGGAGGGCTACACCTCCAGCCTGGCCGCCGCCGCCCTGCAGGACCTCGGTCTGCACCGGGCCACCGACGTCATCGGCGGCTACCGGGCATTGCATGGGAGTTCGGTGCAGTAACCGTCGCTACGCGACGGTCAACGCACCGAAATCAACCTTCGCCGGAGTGCATCAGCGGGCGCAGGCGCTCCGTCTTCTCCGGCGTCCAGCCCGGCGGCTGGAGCACGTCGGCCCAGGCGTTCACCACGTCCTTGACATAGACGTGGCCATGGCCGTCGGGGACGTCGATGGCGACCGCCATGTCCGCGGACACCTGCAGGAAGGTCACCACCGGGATCCAGTTCATCCGCGGCGACACGTCGTAGCCGCGCGGTTCGTGCAGCCAATCCGGTTCGCGGAACAGCAGATTCGGCGTCCACCACGCGATCGGGTCCGACGCGTGCTGGAGGTACGCGACGCGCACGCCGTCCCAGGGCTGCGCCGGCCGATCCAGATTCTCCGGGCGCGCCACGAAGCGCGCGTTGTAGCCCTCGTCGTAGATCGGCAGCCACATCGGCGAACCGGTGTCGCGGTTGCGGGTCAGGTCCGTCCAGATCGTGTTGTTGAACGTCGGCCCGGAGAACAAGGCGCCATTGGTACGGGCCACCAGATTGTTCAGCGACAGGAAGGGCGCCTCGCCGCCGAAGGACCCGAGGCTCTCGCCGA
>JAKIXW010000157.1 GCA_022708865.1 Acidobacteriota bacterium | reverse complement strand
CAGGGCGTCGCCTAGTCGAGTCGACCGATACCGCCGCGGAACGCGGCGAAAGAGGAGCGAGACAGTACATCTCGTCGAGTCGACCGATACCGCCGCGGAACGCGGCGGAGGAGGAGCGAGACAATACATCTCGTCGGAGACGCTCACCAGACACCCCTCGCAGGCACCGGCCGGTTTCGACACGAACCGGCCGGTGCTTGATGTGTGGGTGATCTCCGCGTGCGACCGGTACGTTCATCGTGACGGGGTCGGACTCGGCGAAGGAGACGTTCGTGGTTCGACTGCCCAATTCTTGGTCCAGCATGCGCACCCGAATCTGGCCGGCGGTCCTGGCGATACTGGCGGTTCTGACGGCGTCGGCTCCGGGATTCCAGTCGATGGCGCACGCCGATCCGGTCACGGGCAATTGCGGCTTCGCGCCCGATGACATCTATGCCAGGGAATTCCAGTGCAACCGGTACGGCGAGTTCTACACGCCACCGGATCCCCTGCCGGCCGGCGCCGCCGGCGACCTGATCCGCCACGAACCGATGCGGTTGGTCTACGAACCGTCGGGCCAGCTCGGTGGTTGGGTGGCGACCGCGACGCGGCTGATGTACCGGAGCACCGACGCCCGCGGCAATCCCAACGCGGTCACCGGCACCTACTTCGAGCCCGACAACCCGTGGCCGGGCCGTGGACCGCGACCGCTGATCGCCCTGGCACCGGGCACCCAGGGCCAGGGTGACCAGTGCGCGCCGTCGCGGGTCTTCGGCCAGAGCATCCACTTCTCCAGCGGCCTAGACATCACCATGGGTTACGAGGAGCTGATGGCCGCGACCCTGGTGGCCCGCGGGTTCGCCGTGGTGGTCACCGACTACGAGGGTCTCGGAACGCCCGGGGTGCACACCTACGTCAATCGCCTCTCGTCGGCCCACGCGCTGCTCGACGCGGTACGGGCGGCCAAGCGTCTCGGCGGAACGTCGCTGACGCCCGACGGTCCGGTTGCGCTGTGGGGCTATTCGCAGGGCGGGGGCGCCAGCGCCGCCGCGGTCGAGCTGGCCCCGCAGTACGCGCCCGACATCGACCTCGTCGGGGCGTATGTCGGCGCGCCGCCGGCGAACATTCCCGAGCTGCTGCCCTATATCGACGGCTCGATCCTGGTGGGCGCCGCTGCGTACATGATCAATGGCGCCATCGCCGCGTATCCCGAAGCCGGCGAGGCCATCCACGCCATGATGTCCCCGGTCGGCGAGGACTGGCTGAATCGCGCCAAGGACCAGTGCGTCGTCGAGACAGCGCTGACCTTCGGGTTCCACCACCTCAGCGAGTACTTCAACGAGGATCCGACGCAGGCCATGTCGAAGGAACCGTTCCGGGGCCTGCTGGACCTGCAACGCATCGGCCGGCTGCGCCCGCAGGCGCCGGTGTTCATCGATTCGAACCGCTTCGACCCGCTGGTGCCGTGGACCGGCGCCAATCAGCTGGGCCGGGACTGGTGCGCACTGGGCGCCGACGTCCAGTTCTGGACCAACGAACAGCCGCCGTTCCTCAACAAGTTGGCGGTCAACCACGGGCTCGCGCTGTTCGTCGACGGCGAGCGCAGCATGCAGTGGATCTCCGATCGGTTCAACGGCCTGCCCACCACCCCGAACTGCGGGCAGTTCTGAGCGGTCGCCTACATTCGCAGGATCGGATGTTGCACTGATCGAAGGGGATCACACATGGCCAGAGTCGCGAACAAGGTCTTCGTCATCGGGGTCGGGATGACGAAGTTCGAGAAGCCCGGTCGCCGCGAGGGCTGGGACTACCCACAGATGGCCAAGGAGTCGGGCACCAAGGCACTCGACGACGCCGGCGTCGCCTACACCGACATCGAGCAGGGTTACGTCGGCTACTGCGCCGGCGACTCGACCTCGGGTCAGCGTGCGCTGTACGAACTGGGGATGACCGGCATCCCGATCGTCAACGTCAACAACAACTGTTCCACCGGGTCGACGGCGCTGTACCTGGGTGCCCAGGCGATCCGCGGCGGCCTGGCCGACTGCGTGCTGGCGCTGGGCTTCGAGAAGATGCAGCCCGGATCGCTGGGCGGCGGGGCCGAGGACCGCGAGTCACCGCTGAAGCGACACATCCTGGCGCTCAACGAGACCGACGCCATGCAGTTCCCGGTGGCGCCGTGGATGTTCGGCGCAGCCGGACGCGAGCACATGAAGAAGTACGGCACCACCGCCGAGCATTTCGCCAAGATCGGCTACAAGAACCACAAGCACTCGGTGAACAACCCCTACGCGCAGTTCCAGGACGAGTACACCCTCGACGACATCCTGGCCGCCAAGATGATCTCCGACCCGCTGACCAAGCTGCAGTGCTCGCCGACCTCCGACGGATCGGCCGCGGTGGTGCTGGCCAGCGAGGACTACGTGGCACAGCGCGGCCTGGCCGGCCAGGCCGTCGAGATCGTCGGGCAGGCGATGACCACCGACTTCGCCTCCACCTTCGACGGCAGTGCCGCCAACATCATCGGCCATGACATGAATGTCAAAGCGGCCCAACAGGTTTACCAGCAGGCCGGCCTGGGCCCGGAGGACTTCCAGGTGATCGAGCTGCACGACTGCTTCTCGGCCAACGAGCTGCTGCTGTACGAGGCGCTGGGCCTGTGCGGTCCGGGCGAGGCCCCGGCCTTGATCGACAAGGACGACACCACCTACGGCGGCCGCTGGGTGGTCAACCCGTCGGGCGGGCTGATCTCCAAGGGTCATCCCCTGGGGGCCACCGGTCTGGCCCAGTGCAGCGAACTCACCTGGCAGCTGCGCGGCACCGCCGACAAGCGTCAGGTCGACAACGTCACGGCAGCCCTGCAGCACAACATCGGGCTGGGCGGGGCGGCCGTCGTCACCGCTTACCAGCGCGCCGAGCGCTGATAGGCGGTCAGCACCCGCGCCGCCGAGTGCGTCAGGTGCGCGGCCAGCATCACGTGCGCCAGCCAGGCGGCCAGGAACACGCCCCGCACGACGTCCGACGCTGTGTTCGACGAGTGTGTCAGCACCGAGAACGCGGGTGCGGCGAACACGGCTGATGTCGAGACGGTGGCGACGGCCAGCGGCACGATGCGGGCAACGGCTCCGCGCAGGTCGGTTCCGCAACCCGATGCCAGCGCGGTGGAAACCACCGTGCCGTACGCGCACGCGAACAGCCACAGGGTCAGGAACAGCAGAGCCTCGACGAACACCAGGTAGGCAGAGACGGACACGGTCAACCTCGTTGTCGGACACCGGATCTACGGCGCGTCGTTGTGGACGCTCTCCACGGTGCCCGAGTTCGGGCCGGCGGTCTGTCCGCTGATCGGCCCCACTACCGGAGGATCCGGTAGTCCCCCGATCGGGGGACAACCGATCTGCGGGCCTCAACGGATCTGCTCAGCGGCCTCTGCGACATCGTTCGAGTGGATGTCGCACAGACCGCTGAACAGATCGAAAAAGGGGGGCGCGCTCAGCCGACGGTGACGACCTCGTACTGGCCTTCGGCATAGCGGGCCCGGATGGTCTTCTTGTCGTACTTGCCGACGCTGGTGCGTGGAACCTGGTCGATGAAGACCCAGCGTTCGGGCAGCCACCAGCGAGCCACCTTGTCCGACAGGAATTCTCGCAGTTCCTCCGGCGTGGCCCGGCCGCCGGACTTGAGCACCACGGCGGCCAGCGGCCGCTCCTGCCAGCGGTCGTCGGGCACGCCGACCACGGCGGCCTCCAGCACGGCCGGATGGGCGATGAGCTCGTTCTCCAGTTCGACCGACGAGATCCACTCGCCGCCGGACTTGATCACGTCCTTGGCCCGGTCGGTGAGGGTGACGTATCCCTGCGCGTCGATGTGTCCGACGTCGCCGGTACGCAGCCAGCCGGATTCGAACTTCGAGTCGTCGGTGTTGCGGTAGTAGGACCCGGTGATCCACGGTCCGCGCACTTCGAGCTCCCCCACCGACTCGCCGTCGTTGGGCAGCGCCGCGCCCTCGTCGTCGACGATGCGCGCCTCGACGCCGCACATCGGCCGGCCCTGCGATGCGCGCAGCGTCCAATACCGGTCCTCGGGAGTGCCCGGCGGCGGCCAGGCCAAGGTGGCCATCGGCGACGTCTCGGTCATTCCCCACAATTGCCGGATCTGCACGCCGTGGCGGTCCTCGAAGGTCTGCATCAGCGACACCGGGACGGCCGAGCCGCCGCACGCCACCAGCCGCAGCGACGAAATGTCGTGTCCGCCATTGCTTTCCAGGTAGTTCATCACATCGTTCCAAATGGTCGGCACCGCACCGGCGACCGTGGGACGCTGCGTCTCGATCAGGTTCACCATCGAGGCCGCGTCCATGAACCGGTCCGGCAGCACCAGGTCCGCGCCGGCCATCAGCGCCGCGTACGGCAGTCCCCAGGCATTGGCGTGGAACATCGGAACGATCGGCAGCGCCCGGTCGGCGAATCCGAGACCCATGCCATTGCCGCTGCAGACCGCCATCGAATGCAGGTAGCTCGACCGGTGGCTGTACACCACGCCCTTGGGGTGTCCCGTCGTTCCGCTGGTGTAACACATTGCCGCAGCGGAGTTCTCGTCGAGAACGGGCCAGTCGAATTCGTCGGACTCGGCGGCCAGCAGTTCTTCGTAACGCAGGAATTGCTTGCCCGGCACGTCCAGCGCCGACGCATCCTCGTCGCCGACGACGATCACGGTGTGCACCGTCTCGAGCGCCCGGATCACGGGGGCCAACAGTCCGGCCAGACAGGAGTCGACGATGACCACACGGTCCTCGGCCTCGTAGGCCACGAACTCGATCTGCTCCGGGAACAGCCGGATGTTCAATGTGTGCAGCACCGCACCCATCGCGGGGATGGCGACGTAGGCCTCGAGGTGCTCCTGGTTGTTCCACATGAACGTGGCGACCCGCTCGTCACCCTCGACACCCAAGCGGCGCAACGCGTTTGCCAATCGGGCGGCGCGCTTGCCGATCTCGGTGTAGCTGGCCTCCCGGTATGCGCCGCCGCCGGTGGCGGTGCTGACGATGCGGTCACCGTGCACCGTAGTGGCGTACCGCAGGATCGCCGAGATCGTCAGGGGAAAGTCCTGCATCGTGCTGAGCATGGTGGTGAGTGCCTTCCGATCGGTACGTGATCAGGCCCTACGCTAGTGCCGGTGACGGTGCTGAAGTCCGTTTTGCTCTTTGTCCTGGCGGCGGTTTTCGAGATCGGCGGCGCCTGGCTGGTCTGGCAGGGTATCCGCGCGCACCGCGGCTGGCCATGGGTGGGTGCCGGAATGCTTGCGCTGGGCGCCTACGGCCTGGTGGCCACCCTGCAACCGGATGCGAACTTCGGCCGGATCCTGGCCGCCTACGGCGGTGTGTTCGTCGCAGGTTCGTTGGTCTGGGCGATGGTCGCCGACGGCTTCCGCCCCGACCGTTGGGATGTCGTGGGCGCGCTGATCTGCCTCCTGGGCGTCGCGGTGTTGATGTACGCGCCGCGCGGGGGCTGAAACAGAGGGAACCGGGCTCAGATGCCGGCGGATTCCAGTTCGAGCATCGGGATGTCCAGTACCGCGTCGCTGTCGGCCGTCATCATCCTGGCCAGGAGCGACTCGGTGTTCGACGCGATGGTCAGGGCCGTCACCGCACCGTCGTAGTCGGCGATGAACAGCTTCTTGCCGTCGGCGCTCTCGGCCAGGCAGGACGGCTGGTCGACGATCGTCACGGTGTCGATGATCTCCTGGGTGGCCACACACACCACCGAGACCCGGTCGACACCGGCGACGTACAGCCGGTCCCCGGCGGCACCGGCGACCAGGTCGGTGACCAGCCCGCCGACGTCGATGCTCGACATCACCCGCATGGTGCGGGCGTCGACGACGTCGATCACGCCGCCGAACGACAGGTCGCAGGTGGCGACGTAGACGACGCCATCGGGCCCGGCGGCCACGGCACGCAACGGCGCGGGGAACGCAAGGCCGCCGACGATGCGGCGCGTCGCGGTGTCGATGGCGACGAGCTCGCCGCCCAGATCGTCGACGGTGACGACATAGACACGCGCGCCGTCGGGGCTAAGGGTCAGGGCGGTCGCGGCCGCACCCGCGCGGGTGCGCAGATCCAGGGTGCGCACCCGGCCGTCGGCGGTGTCGATGATCGCGACGTCGGCGCCGTCCCGCCCACTGCGGGCGACGTAGACGTAGCGCCCGGCGGCGTCGACGGCAACACCGGCGACCGACGACGCCAGCGGATGATCGGCGCCCGCCTCGACGGCGGCGGGATCGACGGTGGTGACCGCATCGTGCGAGAGACTCACGGTGGCGACGAAGGCCCGGCCGTTGGCGGCGGCAACGGCCGACGCCTCATCGAAGCCGGGGATGGTGGTGCGCACGTGCAGCGCAACAGGATCCAGGACCGAGACACTGTTGTCGGTCGGGTTGGTGGTGTAGACGAGTCCGTCGCGGGGGTCGACGGCGATGCCGGCGATGGGGCCGCGGCGTACCGGAATCTGGCGCAGTGCCGAGAAGCCCGGCGCAGTGTCGGTTTCGATCAGCGGCGGTTCGACGACGGCCGGCGCGGGCTCGGGCAAACGGCTCAGGTGGGCGCGCAGCGAGCGGGTCGGGAGGTCGTGCGCCAGTTCGGCGTGCCGGCCGGCACGGTTGGCCACGACGACGCCGGTGGTCATGTCGCTCAAAGTCTTCACGTTGTTTGCCATGCTCATCAGAACCTCTTCGAACCTTCCTTGGGCGGTCCCCCTGAGGGACGTCCGGGTGGCTGTCCGGCGCCTGCCCTGCTGGCCGGTTCCCGTCGTCCAAAGCGCCATGTCGGCGCGGACCCTGCACAGATTCTAGCCGCGGGAACGGGCGGAAAATTATGGCCGACGACGGATTTGGGCGCACGTTGAACATTCGCCTCAGCCGACACTCAGGCCGAAACGTTATCCAATCGTGTTGTTTGCTGCGGGCAACCGCCACCACGCCTTTCACCAGCCGGTACGCACTCTTGGCTAACCGCTGTTCACCGTTTCTTCGAGCTCTCTTAATAAGGAATTCTCAGAGGCTTGGCCGCCCGATGAGTCCTAAATCACAGCAACCTTTCGTGCGTGTTACCTCCGCGGGTCACCCCGGGCCGCCGCGCCCGGGTCATGGCGAACCCGCGCATGCCGGAGCCGTCCGCGTTAGCGTGATCCCGTCCCAGCCGGCCCGGACGGAAGGCACCACATGCAGGCCCAACGCCCACCCCAATTCCACGGACGGTCACCGCGCGGGCCGGCCGCCCTGCTGGTGGCGATGCTGGCCGGACTGCTCGGGCTCGCCCTGGCGATCCCCGCGCCCGCGGTCGCCGACGGCGAGACGTATGTCATCGCCACCGACACCACGTTCGCCCCGTTCGAGTTCCAGGACGACAAGGGGCATTACGTCGGCATCGACATGGACCTGATCCGGGAGATCGCCAAGGATCAGCACTTCAACGTCGACATCAAGCCCCTCGGATTCGACGCGGCGCTGCAGGCGGTCCAGGCCAATCAGGCCGCGGGCGTCATCGCCGGCATGTCGATCACCGACGCGCGCAAGAAGGTCTTCGATTTCTCCGACCCGTACTTCGAGTCCGGGGTGCAGATGGCGGTGCTGGCCGGCAACGACACGGTCAAGTCCTACGAGGACCTGAAGGGCAAGCGGGTTGCGGTCAAGAACGGCACCGAGGGCGCCGGGTTCGCCGACTCCATCAAGGACAAGTACGGCTTCCAGGTCGTCTCGTTCGCCGATTCCGCCTCGATGTTCGAAGAGGTCAAGACCGGCAACTCGGTCGCCGTCTTCGAGGACTACCCGGTGCTGGCCTACGGCATCCAGCAGGGCAACGGTTTCAAGACGGTCACCCCGAAGGAGAAGGGGTCCAGCTACGGGTTCGCCGTCAACAAGGGCCGCAACGCCGAACTGCTGGCGAAGTTCAACGCCGGCCTGAAGAACCTGAAGGCATCGGGCCGCTACGACCAGATTGTCGAGAGCTACCTCGGCGAGGGCGCCGCCCAGACGGACAACTCGTTCCTCGGACTCCTGAAGAGCACCTTCCCGGTCCTGATGACCGGCTTGAAGATGACGCTGCTGCTCACGGCGATCTCCATCGCGATCGCGCTGGTGCTCGGCATCGTCTTCGGCTTGCTGCGCGTATCGCGGTCGGTGTGGTTGCGCGGAATCGGAACCGCTTACGTCGACATCTTCCGCGGCACACCGCTGCTGGTGCAGGCGTTCTTCATCTACTTCGGCATCCCGTCGGCCCTGCACTTCCAGATGAGCGCGCTGACCGCCGGCATCATCACGCTGTCGCTCAACGCGGGCGCCTACATGACCGAGATCGTCCGCGGCGGGATCCAGGCCGTCGACAAGGGCCAGATGGAGGCGGCCCGCAGCCTCGGCATCGGGTATCTGCCCACGATGCGGAAAGTGATTCTGCCGCAGGCGATCCGAACCATGATTCCGTCCTATGTGAACCAGTTCGTCATCACACTGAAGGACACGTCCATCCTGTCGGTGATCGGCATCGCCGAACTCACCCAGACCGGCCGGCTGATCATCGCCCGCAACTACCAGTCGTTCACCATGTGGCTGATCATCGGCGTCATCTACTTCATCGTCATCATGGCGCTGACCAAACTCTCGGACCGACTGGAACGGAGGCTCGTCAAATGACCGAGGTCGCAACGGATTCCGTGATCGCCGAACCCGACGAAACCGTCAAGGTGCGGATCGACGGGCTCAAGAAGGCGTTCGGCGATCTGGTGGTGCTCGACGGCATCACCACCACCATCCGCAAGGGCGAGGTGGTGTGCGTCATCGGTCCGTCCGGGTCCGGCAAGTCGACCTTCCTGCGCTGCCTCAACAAGCTCGAGGACATCACGGCCGGCAAGGTCGTGGTCGACGGATTCGACATGACCGACCCGAAGGTCAACCTGGACAAGGTTCGTCAGCACATCGGCATGGTGTTCCAGCACTTCAACCTGTTCCCACACATGACGGTCATC
>JAKIXW010000156.1:8763-9013 GCA_022708865.1 Acidobacteriota bacterium | reverse complement strand
CAGTGCTGCGGCAGCGACGCCAATGCCTTTGTGGCCAACCGGATATCGCGAATGGTGTCGATCTCGAGCAGCTGGGTCAGGAAGGCTTCCAGCCGCGGCCAGGGGACGTTGGCCACGTCCCCGCCGGACACCACCACGTCGCGCACAGTCGGGGTGGCGCGCAGATACTCCAGCGTTCTGGTCTGCCGATCCACCGGTTGCAGGACCAGTTTGGCCTTATCGATCGTTGGGGTCGAGTTGCCGATCAAGT
>JAKIXW010000156.1:0-8753 GCA_022708865.1 Acidobacteriota bacterium | reverse complement strand
AGTGCCCGCAGTACTGCGGGCAGGTGGACAGCAGTTCGACGAGCACCTTGGTCGGGTAGCGATGTGTCAGTCCCTCGACCACCCACATATCGCTCTCGTGCAACGAATCCCGCTCCGCATACGGATGCGAGCACCATTCCGGCTCGCGGTCGCTGAGTACCGGCAGCATGTAGCGCCGGACCGGGTCGGCGTAGAAGGCCTCGGTGTGATCGCCGCGGTGCGGCGTTCCATCCGGCACCATCGTGTTGATCATCTGGGGCGGCAACAACATCGACATGGTCGCCCGTTGTTCCTGATCGGCGGCCAGGTCGGCGTAGAACCGGTCGTCGAGCAGGTCGCCCATGACCGCGCGGAGTTGCCGGATGTTCTTGACCGAGTGCGCCCGCTGCCACTGCGGATCCCGCCATTCGGCGTCAGTGACCGCCGCCCAGCCCGGGAAGCGGCGCCAGTCGGGTTCCGACAGTTCTTTTCGCACATAGGAATACGGCTGGTCGGTGGGCGTTGCATCGACACCGCGCCGGGTCACCGGCCGCTCCCGCAGGTGTTGTGTCATGAGTTCGTCCTCCCCCGGCTCACGCTTCGAGCAACGCGGGTTCGGGGTCGAGGATCTCGCGCAGCCACTCCATGGTGCGTTGGATCCCCTCGGCCAGAGGGACTTCCGGCAGCCACCCGAGTTCCCGCTGTGCGCGCGTGGCGTCCAGGGCGATCGCCTGCAACTCGCCGGTGCGCGATTCGGCGTAGCAGGGCGGCGGGACCTCGCCGAGGAACGCGCCGATCAACTCATGGACCTCGGTGACCGTCGCCTGCCGGCCGGTGCCGACGTTGTAGGTGCCCACCGTCGTCAGGGGAGCCCGGCCGGCCCGGACGAAGGCGTCCACCACGTCGTCGACGTACACGTAGTCACGTGCGGCGGTCCCGTCCCCGAATATCGTCACCCGCCGGCCGTCGAGCATCCGGCTGGCGAATATCGCGATCACGCCGGCCTCGCCGTGCGGATTCTGACGTGGCCCATACACATTGGCCAGGCCGAGGCAGATCGGGGCGATGCCGTACATCCCCGCGTAGGCGCCGATGTACATCTCGCCGGCCACCTTGGCGGCGGCATAGGGCGACAGCGGACCCAGCGCCGTGGTCTCGTCCACGGGCAGTCGGGTGGGCGCCCCGTACCGCGAACCGCCGGAGGCGGCGTAGACGAGCCGCCGGACGCCCGCCCGCCGCGCGGCTTCCAGCACGTTGATCGTGCCGAGCACGTTGCACCGGGCGTCGTACAGCGGATCGGAGACCGACGCCCGCAGATCGACCTGCGCGGCCAGGTGGAAGATCACATCCGGGTTGGTGCCCGCGACGATGTCGGTCAGTTCGGGCGCCTGAATATCGTTCTGCAGGTATGTGAATCGGCCACGCCGGTTCTTGTTGCAGCAGAACGCTTCTGCGAGATTCAGGATTCGGCCGGTGCTCAGGTTGTCGATCCCGACCACATCATGGCCCTCGGCCAACAGACGATCCACCAGGGTGGATCCGATGAATCCGGCTGCGCCGGTTATCAATGTACGCACGACGTGTCACTCCTGCCCTCGACGGGGTTGTGGCCGGCCATGGTCAGTAGGCCCCCCTACGCTCGAACACCGACCGGATTGTCTTCGCGATGATCACCAGATCGGAGGTCATCGAACAGTTGTCGACGTAGGACAGATCCAGCCGGAGTGCATCGGCCCAGGCGAGATCGGATCTCCCGCTGATCTGCCAGAGTCCGGTGATCCCGGGTTTGACCAGCAGCCGATGCCCGAAGTCGTCGTCGAATCGGCCCGCCTCCACCTCGTACAGCGGACGGGGACCGACGACGCTCATCTCCTGGCGCAGCACGTTGATGAACTGCGGTAGCTCGTCGATGCTGAAGCGCCGCAACACACGTCCCACCGGTGTGATGCGCGGATCGTTGCGGATCTTGAACAGCTGCCCGTCGCATTCGTTGCTGTCCAGCAGTTCGTCCAGCATCTTGTCCGCGTCCGGCACCATGGTGCGCAGTTTCAGCATCCCGAACTGCCGGCCGTCGAGCCCGATCCGCTGGGACGAGTAGAAGATCGGTCCCCGGCTGTTCAGTTTGATCGCGACGGCGGCGATGACGAGGATCGGCAGGGTTCCCACGAGCGCGGCCAGGGCGAAGCAGAAGTCGAATGCCCGCTTCTGGAATCGTCGTGCGTCGCGATACTGCGGCCGGCCGATCTGTAGCAGCGGTAGGCCGGCGACCGGCAGCACGGCCAACCGCGAGACCGCGATGTCCAGGACACCCGGCGCGACGACGAGATTGACGTCCGTGGGTTCGAGTTTCCAGGTCAGCGCGCGGATGTCATGGACGTCGAGATGGTCGGTGCCGACGATCGCGACGGTGTCGGCACTGCAGGTCTCGACCGCCTCCAGGATCGCCGATTCGTCACCGACGACGGGGATCCCGCGCGGCGACACCACGGTGCGGAACGGGTCCGACGAATCGCACCCCGGCACGCACGCGCCGACGACCGCCATGCCGTCCTTGGGATTCCGGTCGAATTCGTCGGCGAGCCGCTCGACAGCGCCCAGCTTCCCCACCGCGAGCACCGCGGTCCGGTAGCCGCCGTTGACGCGTTCGCGCGCGATGTGCCTGCGTACCAGCGACCTGCTCAACAGCAGTCCGAAGATCCCGGCCGGCAGCGCCACCGCGAGGTAACCCCGCGCGAGCTCGAGCTTGAAGAGCAGTTCCGCCAGCGCGATGATCACGAACGTCCACAGGCTGCCCTGCACGACGCGCCGGTACTCCTCGATGCCGCGGCCGACCACCTTCGCCGAGCGGGCATGGAATCCGGCCAGCACGATCAGCCACAGCGTGGCGATGAAGACCGAATAGACCGTCGCGTAATGGTCCTCGGGCCCGGACGTCAGCGAGTTCTCGCCGAACCGGATGAACTGTGCAAGCAGGACCGCACCGCAGACCACCGCGATGTCCGCGGTCAGCAGGATCGCGGTGTACCGACGCTGCCAGCGCAGCCGGTCCAGGACGTACCGCGACCGCCCCTGGACCCGGATCATGTTCTCCGGCCGGGGAATCCGTGTCCCTTGGCCGGAGCGAAGGTGCTCGCCGCCGATGGTCGTCATGATGCCAGGGCTTCCCCGCGGGTCTGCCGGTGCCAGGCGATCGTCCGGGCGACCCCTTCGCGCACCTGCACCCGGGGAGACCAGCCGAGCAGCTCGCGGGCCAGGGTGATGTCGGGCCGGCGGCGGGTCGGGTCGTCCTGCGGCAGCGGGTGCAGTTCGATCCCCGAGGTGGAACCGGTCAGCACCCGAATGAGTTCCGCGATCTCGCGGACCCGTAATTCCACCGGATTCCCGAGGTTGATCGGTCCGGCCTCGCGGGAGCCGAGCATCGCCGCGACGCCCCGCACCAGGTCGTCCACGTAACACAGGCTCCTGGTCTGACGGCCGTCGCCGAAGACCGTCAGCGGCGCACGCCGCAGGGCCTGGTCGATGAAGCTGGAAACCACCCGCCCGTCGTCCGGCCGCATCCGCGGGCCGTACGTGTTGAAGATCCGGACGATTCCGGTGTCCACGCCATACGTGGAGCGGTACGTCGTGGTCAGGGCCTCCGCGTAGCGCTTGGCCTCGTCGTACACACTGCGGGGACCGGCCGGATTGACGTTGCCCCAATAGGTCTCGGACTGCGGGTGGATCAGCGGTTCGCCGTAGACCTCACTGGTCGACGCCAGGATGAACCGGGCGGATTTCGCGCGGGCGAATTCGAGGACATTGCGCGTCCCCTCCGCTCCGGTGCGCAGGGTGAAGATCGGCTTCAACAGATAGAGCCGCGGCGACGCCGGGCTGGCGAGGTGCACGACACCCTCGAACGCACCCTCGACGTCGATCGGGTCGAGGACGCAGGCCTCGACGAAGCTGAACCGCGACGAGTCGGTCAGGTGCTCGATGTTCGACCGGCGCCCGCTGGACAGATCGTCGAGGCAGACGACCGTGTCGCCGCGCGCGAGGAACAGTTCGCACAGATGGGATCCAAGAAATCCGGCTCCCCCGGTGACGAGAATTCTCATCGGTCTCCCCTGTTGTCTGGTTGGTGTCGCCCGTGTCTCTCACCAGCGCCGTGTTACTGCCGCCCGAACCCGCGGTAGGTCCAGCCCGCGGCCCGCCAGGCCGCCGGCTCGAGGCAGTTGCGTGCGTCGATGACGTGGTTGGATCTCGTGACGCCCGCGAGATCCTCGGGCCGAAGGTTCCGGAACTCGTCCCACTCCGTCAGGACCAGGACCGCGTCGACCCCGGTGCACGCCTCGACGGAGGAGAACGCATAGTTGAGGGTGGGGAAAGCCTTTCGCGCATTGTCCATAGCCTTCGGGTCGAACACGCTTACCTCCGCTCCTTCCGACTGGATCCGGTTCGCGACGTCCAGCGCGGGTGAGTCACGGATGTCGTCGGTGTTGGGCTTGAACGCCGCACCCAGGACGCCCACCCGTGCGCCGGCCAGCGACCCACACGCATCCCGGGCGATGTCCACGATGTGGGCCCGCCGGCGGCAGTTGAGGTCGTCGATCTCGCGGAGGAAGTTCAGCGAATCGCCGACGCCGAGTTCGGTTGCGCGCGTGACGAACCCACGGATGTCCTTGGACAGGCATCCGCCGCCGAACCCTAGGCCGGCGTCCAGGAACCGGCGCCCGATCCGGTTGTCGTAACCGATCGCATCGGCCAGGGTTGCAATGTTCGCCGAGGTGACATCGCAGACCTCGGCGATCGCATTGATGAACGAGATCTTGGTGGCCAGGAACGCATTGGCGGCCACCTTGACCAGCTCCGCGGTTTCGAGGGTGGTGACCAGAAACGGCGTGCCGCAGTCCAGTAACGGTGCGTACAGGGCCCGCAGCAGGCGTTCCGAGCGGGAGTCCGGCCGGGCCTCGACACCGACCACGATGCGGTCCGGGTGCAGGGTGTCCCGCAGCGCGAGGCCCTCCCGGAGGAACTCCGGGTTCCAGGCCAGCTCGATCCCGTCACCGGCCGGGGCGATCCGACGGGCCCGCTCCGCCAGGCGTTGCGCGGTTCCCACCGGCACCGTCGACTTCCCGACGATCAACGTCGGGCGGTCCAGCTGCGGGCACAGCGCGTCGATCGCCGCGTCGATGTAGGACATGTCGGCGCTGGAGTCCTGCTTGTTCTGCGGGGTGCCGACCACCAGGAAGTGCACATCTGCGAATTCGGCTGCCTCGGTGTACGACTCGGTGAACCGCAGCCGGCCGGCGGCCAGTCCGTCCTTCACGACGTCCTCGAGCTCGGGCTCGAAGAACGGAACCACACCGGACTGCAGCTTGGCCACCTTGTCGGCGTCGATGTCGACGGCCACCACGTCGTGGCCCAGTTGGGCCATTCCCGCGGCGTGCGTCGTCCCCAGATAGCCCGCCCCGATCACCGCAACCTTCATCCGAGCCCCCCAGATACAATTCGGCCGGCCGCGACTCTTGCGGTGCTACAACCGGATTCACCGATGTGCGCTGACCGTCGAGCAAGTTGGCCTCTGATTCACCATCTCACTATCGGGGGTGGCGACTTTGGCGTACATGGGCCATCGGAGCCAATTTTGGCTAGTCCGAGGACTAGCTCCAGTCCGTTCCGCGATCGGATCGATAGGTCCGCCACATGGCCGCCGCCTGGGCCCGAGTGGTCACCCCGAGCTTGGCCAACAGGCTGTGCACGTGGTTCTTCACGGTGTGCACGGCGATGTCGAGTCGCTCGGCGATATCGCGGTTCGACCGACCTAGTTCCAGCATCCCGAGGATCTGGACCTCGCGGGCCGTGAGAGCTAGATCCTGCACCACTGCCGGGGGCTGGGATGTGAGTGTCAGCAACCGCTGCAGCAAGATCGTCGCTACCGTTGGCGGACAGCAGATCTCGCCGGCGACGACCTTGTGTATCAGAACCATCAGGTCGTCGAACGAGTCACTGCGCATGTGGTACCCGACCACCCCGGCCTCTGCGCACGCCACGATGCCCGTCTCGTCGTCCTCGGACACCCCCAGCACGATCACCCGGATGGTCGGGTCGATGTCCATCGTCGCCCGTAGCAGCAGATGGCTGCCGTGGGTGGTCATGCTCAGCAGCACAACACCGACATCGGCCTCGCTGAGCGCCTGGACCAGCGAGGACAGATCCCAGGCGACCACGGGTTCCGGGTTTCCACTGAATTCCATTGTCCCGGCGAGACACTCACGAAACAGCCGGCAGTCGTCCAGGATCAGCACCCGCCCGCTGGTCGAGTTGCGGTCGGGTTCACGTTCGCCCGTCGGCCGCGGTCGCAGTCGCGGGTTGGCCCGTCGCGAGCCGGCCGACGACAGGCGGCCGTGGCCGTCGCCGTTATGGCGAGGTGCGTGCCTGCCGCTCAGTTGCCCCGGCCGGGGACAGCCGGTGATCAACCCCGTGACCTGTCCGCGGAACCGCGGCCAGCGCCGGCCACCCAGGTTCTGGTCGGTCGAATTCGGCTGCAGAGCCAATCCTTTCGGGCACGGGCCCGCCACTCCTGTGGACGTGCCGGTGCCCTGGTGGATGCGCCCGAAGCGCCGGACCCCAACGCCATCGCTTCACTATCGGCCCTGTCCGGCCCTGTCGTACATGGGCCGTTGGAACCATCTTCGTACCGGTTCCGTACCTAGGACCACGGGCGCGATTCCGGGCCGCAGAGGATCCATGATGTTCGGTACCTCGACCGCCGAAGGACTAGTTCTGTCCGGGGCGGGAGCAGCGGGAAGCGTTAGGCCCGGGTGCCCTCGATCGCGGAATCGTTTGCCGCCGGACGGATCCCGTTGAATCGCATCGTGCGGAACTGGGCCGCTGCCTCGGCTCGGGTGTTGACGCCGAGCTTGGTCAGGACACTGTGGACATGGTTCTTCACCGTGTGCACGGCGATGCACAGCCGATCGGCGATGTCCCGGTTCGACAGACCCATCTCCAGCATCCGCAGGATCTGGGCCTCCCGCGAGGTCAGCACCAATTCCTTTGCGGCCGGCTGGCGATCCGCGGCCAGCGCGGACAGTCTGCGCAGCAACATCGCCGACACCCGCGGCGAGCACAGCGACTCGCCACTGGCCACCCGGCCGATCAGCGCGATGAGGTCGTCGATCGATTCACTACGCAGGTGGTAACCAGAGACACCGGCCTCGGCACACGCGACGATCCGCGTCTCGTCGTCCTCGGACATCCCGAGAACGACCACGCGGATGTCGGGCCGGACCTCGAAGGTGGCCTGGACCAGCATCGCACTGTCGCGGGTGTCCAGATTGATGAGCACCAGGTTGGGCGAATCGTCGTTCAGTGCAGTGACCAACGACGACAGATCCCACGCCGACCTGGGCCGCGCGGGACCGTGGGCGGCGATCGCGGCGGCCAGGTTCTCGCGCTGGAGGGTGCAGTCGTCGACGATCAGGAGCCGGAGGTCGGCCAGCGGGGAGCGTTGCTCGCGCGGCACCGTGTCGCTCGCCCCATTGTGGTAGGTCCACCGCGGGCCCCCGTACGCGGCGGCGTCCGATTGCGCCGCCGGATGGACCGTGGCCCGATCGATCATCTCGCGCCGGAACACCTTTTCGGTGGGTCCGGCCCATGCATCATCGGAATTGGATCGCCGGACGGGTACCTGTACCCACAACGATCGTGAACTGTCATCGGACCTGTCCGGACCGGACCCAGTCCACGTTGAACCTTCCATACCCAACCCCACTCAAAGATTCAAGTGCCCTCGCCCCCGAGAACATCATTGTGAGCGCTCGAGCAGCAGTTCGCTAGGGCTTCAGGGATGAAATTTTTTGCCGACCGAAAATTTGCCATACCGGTTGGTAGCGGGCCGTCTGCCCATTGAGGGCCCGATAGCGGGGCTGGACCGCAACCTCAGAGATTTGATATGTCGCCTAGCCGACCCGTCCCAACTGCATATTTAGTCAGGCTCGGTGATCCGACCGTGCAGCTTGGCACACTTGATCGATTCGGCTGCGAACTCAATCCACATCCCAGCAAATATTTGCCGAAACCGCGACAACTTGTGCAGTCCGCGACCGTCGCCGACGGGGCTCTGGGCCCTTTCCGGCCCGCTCAGCCCAGAATCAGACCCGATGTCGGCACGCCGGTACCCGCGGTGACGAGTACGTGCTCGACGTTGTCGACCTGATTGACCGAGGTCCCGCGCAGCTGGCGGACCCCTTCGGCGATGCCGTTCATCCCGTGGATGTAGGCCTCCCCCAGCTGTCCACCGTGGGTGTTGATCGGCAGCCGGCCGCCGATCTCGATGGCACCGTCGGCCACGAAATCCTTCGCGTCACCCCGGGCGCAGAAGCCCAGTTCCTCGAGCTGGATGAGGGTGAACGGCGTGAAGTGGTCATAGAGGATCGCGGTCTGGATGTCGGCGGGTTTCAGGCCGGACTGCGCCCACAGCTGATCGCCCACCAGGCCCATCTCGGGCAGCCCGAGCTCGGGCCGGTAATAGCTGACCATCGTGTACTGGTCGACACCGGAACCCTGCGCAGCGGCCTCGATGACTGCCGGCCGGTGCTTCAGATCCTTGGCGCGCTCCGCCGTGGTGACGACGATCGCCACCGCGCCGTCGGTCTCCTGGCAGCAGTCCAGCAGGCGCAGCGGCTCGGCGATCCACCGCGAATTCTGGTGGTCCTCAATGGTTATCGGCTTCTCGTAGAAGTACGCCTTCGGGTTCTTCGCGGCGTGCCGCCGATCGGCCACCGAGATCGCAC
>JAKIXW010000155.1 GCA_022708865.1 Acidobacteriota bacterium | reverse complement strand
TCCTGGCCCTCCGCACCACCTAGTGGCCGGACATGTCCGCGTACGTAAATCGCTCGAAGGTCGAAGAATTGGACACCGTCGTCGACAATCAGCACCACTTCCTCGTGAAGAGTCAGCGGACTCGCGGCGATCGAGGGCATTCCGACCAGATAGCGATCGTCCTTGAAGAGAACCGTGACCGGTTCAACGTGTGGGCCCTCGTCGCTGGTGAATGCTACGCATGCGCGCGGCACGCACTCCAGGAGATCGCGCGCCTTCGCCAGATCGATGTTCAGTGTGACTCGCTTCATTCGGATACCTCGAGAGTCATACCCACGTAGCCAACCACGTCTCTGTTCCTTCCGCGACGTCCCGGCCATCGAATCGTCGCTTCCCGGCGGCGTCGCAAACTCAGTAGCGGGCCACTGAAATTGCGCCCGGCCTCGGCGCTCTACTACTTAATCGCCCTCATCACGCAGACACCCCGGCGTCGGCGTTGTGTCCTTCGAAGCCGAGCAAGACGACTCGCGAATCGTCACACCATTGTCCCGGCCACCGCGATGTGTCCTTCGAAGCCAAGCGATTCCGCCATCGCGCGGTAGCGATCGGCCAGATCGCGGTAGGCGACCTCGTCGCCGCGGGCCCGGGCCAGTAGCGCACGTAGCCGCAGCAGCCAGATGTCACGCATGGCCAGCCCGCCTTCCGCTGGTGCGGCGGCCAACCGCTCGATCGCGGCCGCCGCTTCGGCCACGTCAACCTCGGCTCCGCGATCCAGCAGCGTCTCCACCAGAACACCCGTCGCCGGAATGCCCCACGACAGCAGTTGTCCCTCGCGAACCAGTTGCTCGACGGAGGTGAACATGGGCGGTATCGCGTCATCGCGATCTCCACGCCGAGCCCTCTCGCGTGCCAGATATACATTGATGAGCCGCAGTTCGCTCAGGTTGTGACCCCGGCGCTGTAACACGTCGCCGGCTTCGGTCAGCAACTTCTGTCCGCTGGAACGTTCCGTCTCCGTGTGGCGTTGCACCAGAGCGATTCCCAGTGTCACCTGTACGAAGGCCAACGCCATGTCATCACCCAATCGCTCGGCAATCCGTAGTGCATCCTCGATCTCGTGCAGGGCACGATCGTGGACAGTCAGCGCGCCGAATGGAATTCCCGGGAAGTAGACATAGGCCACAACCGTGGCGTAGGAGAACGGGTCACCACTGCTTGCTATGGTCAGGCCGTCGTGCAGGTCGTCCGGCCATCCTGGACGACCCAGGCAATACCGGGCGATGGCCCGCGTCGTAAACGCAAGGGCCAACGGAGAACCGAAGATGAAGTTCCCTCGTGACGGGTCGCCGTCGGCCAGATCGATAGCGCGCTGCGACCAGCGCAGCACGTCGCCCCACTCGCCGCCGTGAGCCTTGGCGTAGATCACCGGAAAGGACAACCCCACCGTCAACGTGGCATCGCCGATCGACTCGATGACTGCCCAGGCTTCCGATGCCAGCCGCGCCGCCTCTCGGATCCGGCCCCGGAACGCGTGATCCACGACCAGCCCCGCCATCCCGATGGCCAGCGACGCGTTGTCCCCGGTGGCGGCGCACAACTCCCGCAATTCCTCAAAGCGGTCACCGGCAACATTCGCACGGACTCGCCAGGCGATCCCGCACAACATGGTGCGGGGCGCAATGCGCATCGCGGTCCGGTCAGGGTTCTGCGCGGGCACCGCGTCGGCGATCGCTTGGGCGCGCTCCCAACTTTGTTGTGCTGCCCCGATATCGCGGTAGGTCGCCCAGGTTGCGGCACGCATGTGCCACTCATAAGCGGCGTGCACATCACCGGCGGCTTCCAGGTGCTCCGCAATCAAGACGGCATTTTCATCGGCGGCGACCGGGTCACGTGATTCGATTGCCGCCGCGACGCGCCGGTGCCATTGGGCGCGATCGGATTTCAGCTGTGATTCGTAGGCCACCGCGCGGATCAGCGGATGGTGGAACACGTACGCGGGGCTGGGGGTGAACCGCGCCTGATCGATGAGTTCGGCGCTGAGGAGCTCGTCGAAGACCGCGTCGATGCCCAGTGCGGCGAGAAGGTCGGCGTCGAAATGGGCGCCGATCACCGATGCCGCGTTCAACGTCTGTTTGGCCGGGACGTTCAGCCGGTCGATGCGTGCTTCGATGGCCGCCTGCACGGTGGTCGGCACGCTCAGGTCGGCGACGTTCGCACCACAGGTGCAGTGACCGCGGTCGCCGATCAGCACCCCGCGTTGCGTCAGCTCGCGTACCATTTCCTCGGCGAAGAACGGATTCCCGGCTGCCCGCCCGGCGATGATCGCTGCCAGCTCGGTCACCGAGGGATCGGGCCCCAAGAGCTCACCCAAGAGCGCCGCGGTGTCCGAATCATCCAGCGGTGCAAGCGTTATGGTCTGAGCGCCGGAAGCCCGCGTCAGCGCTCCCTGGTACTCGGGGCGGGACGTGATCAGCACCATGGACGGGGTGTGTGGAATGACGGTGAGAAACTCGGCGAGCATCGACTCGCTGATGGCGTCGATCCAGTGCACATCCTCGACGATGAACAGTGCCGGACGGGTGCGGGCCAGTGACACGGTGTTGACCAGTGCGGTCAGCCTGCGTCGCCGGGCATCCGGGTCGATCTGGGGTAGCGCCACCTCGGGGTCGGCGACGCCGAGCAGATCATCGAGCAACAGCAGATCCTGCGGGTCGGCATCCGGGACCTGCGGCCGCACTTTCGCGCGGGCGGTATCGCCGTCGAGGTCGGCTACCCCCAGGGCTGCCCGCAGCAGCCGCGTCACGGTGTAGAACGGGACGTCGCGGGCATGCGATTCGCAGAACGCCCAGATCACCTCGACGCCGCGGCCATCGGCCAGCGCCGCGGCCTCCCGCGCCGCGCGGCTCTTGCCGATGCCCGGCGGTCCGATCACGTTGACGACACCACCGCGGCCGGCGACGGCGCGGTCGATGATGGCGTCGAGAGCCGCCATCTCCCAGTGCCGGCCGACGAGGGCGGCCTCGGCCCGTCCGGGTACGCCCGTGCGGGGGCTGATCGCGAGCAGTCGGCGGGCGCGGACCGGTTCGTTGTGCCCCTCGATGCGCACCCATTCCGGATCCGCCAGCGTCACCAGGCTCTCGACGAGCACCGCGGTCGACATCGACAGCATGACTCCGCCGGGCGGTGCTGCCGATTCCATCCGTTGCGCAAACCCGACCGTCTCGCCGGTGGCGGCGTACCCGAGCGACCCCGATCCGATCTCGCCGGCGATCACCCGGCCCGAATTGAGGCCCACCCGCACGTGCAGCGCCAGCCTGTCGCGGGCCTGCACGTCGGCGGCCAGCCGGCTGGCTTCCTCTTGGATGGCCAGGGCCGCCATGCACGCGCGAATGGCGTGATCCTCCAACGCAACCGGGGCGCCGAAGATTGCCATCACCCCGTCGCCAGTGGACTCCACCGTCCCGCCGAACCGGCGTACCACCGCCGCCGATCGGTCCAACAAGTCGGTCATCAGCTCGCGGTACCGCTCCAGATCGAGTGCGGCTGCGATGTTCATCGACCGCACCACATCCGCGAACAGCACGGTGACCTGTTTGTACTGCGCGGCATCGATGGGCGGCGCTGTCGAAACACCGCACTCGTCACAGAATTTGGCATGATCCCGGAGGCCGGTGCCACAGGACCCGCACGTCACGCCTGCCATCGGAGCACCACCGATCCCGGGTCCCCACCGCCCTATCCACCGAGACTAACGGGCCAGCTACATTGCCGATAGGTTCGTGACGAGCAGGCCACCAATGGCGTTCGGGATGAGGAGCGATGCAATGACCGACTTCGTCGCGGCCATCGATCAGGGCACCACCAGCACCCGCGCGATGATCTTCGACCACTCGGGGCGGGAGGTGGGCCGCCACCAGCTCGAGCATGAGCAGATCCTGCCCGACGCCGGCTGGGTCGAGCACAACCCCGTCGAGATCTGGGAGCGCGTCGGTTCGGTACTGAAGTCGGCGCTGAACAGCACCAACCTGACGGGCCGGGACATCGCTGCCCTCGGCATCACGAACCAGCGCGAGACCACGATCGTGTGGGACCCACGCACCGGCCGGCCCTACTACAACGCGATTGTGTGGCAGGACACCCGGACCGACCGGATCGCCACCGCGCTGGACCGCGACGGCCGCGGGGACGTCATCCGGCACAAGGCCGGGCTTCCTCCCGCCACCTACTTCTCCGGCGGCAAGGTCCAGTGGATCCTGGACAACGTCGACGGGGTCCGCGAGGCCGCCGAGCGCGGTGACGCACTGTTCGGCACCTGCGACACCTGGGTGGTCTGGAACCTGACCGGTGGGCCCCGCGGCGGGGTGCACGTCACCGATGTCACCAACGCCAGCCGGACCATGCTGATGAACCTGGAGACCCTGGACTGGGACGACGAACTGTTGTCCTTCTTCGGGATTCCGCGCCGGATGCTTCCCCGCATCGCCTCGTCGTCGTCGCCCGAGCCCTACGGGATGACGCATGCGGCCGGGCCGCTGGAACGGGAGGTCGCGGTCACCGGCATCCTCGGCGATCAGCAGGCGGCCATGGTCGGTCAGGTGTGCCTGTCCGCCGGCGAGGCCAAGAACACGTATGGCACCGGCAATTTCCTGCTGCTGAACACCGGGGAGAAGATCGTCCGCTCCGAGAACGGGCTGCTCACCACCGTGTGCTACCGGTTCGGGGACGCCAAGCCGGTGTACGCGCTCGAGGGGTCGATCGCCGTCACCGGGTCGGCGGTGCAGTGGCTGCGCGATCAGCTGGGCATCATCAGCGGCGCCGCCCAGAGCGAGGCCCTGGCGCGTCAGGTCGAGGACAACGGCGGGGTGTATTTCGTCCCGGCCTTCTCCGGACTGTTCGCGCCGTACTGGCGGTCGGACGCCCGCGGCGCGATCGTCGGGCTGTCCCGGTTCAACACCAACGCCCATCTGGCCCGCGCGACGCTCGAGGCGATCTGCTACCAGAGTCGCGACGTGATGGATGCGATGCGGGCCGACTCGGGCGTGCATCTCGAGGTGCTCAAGGTCGACGGCGGGATCACCGCGAACAAGCTGTGCATGCAGATCCAGGCCGATGTGCTCGGCGTCGACGTGGTCAAGCCGGTTGTCGCGGAGACCACCGCGCTGGGTGCGGCCTACGCCGCGGGGCTGGCGGTGGGCTTCTGGGAGACCGAGGACGAACTGCGCGCCAACTGGCAGGAGGACCGGCGATGGACGCCGCGATGGACGGCCGAACAGCGTGAGGCCGGGTACGCGGGCTGGCGCAAGGCGGTCGAGCGCACCCTGGACTGGGTCGATGTGGGCTGAGGCGTGACCGTCGGTCTGATCTGCGCGATCCCGGAGGAACTGACCCACCTGCGCGCGAACCTGGACGGCGTCGACACCGTGACGGTTGGGCACGCGCAGTTCGCGACGGGCACCCTGGACGGGCGCGACGTGGTGCTGGTCGGGTCGGGCATGGGCAAGGTGAATGCCGCACTGGTCACCACGCTGCTCATCGACCGGTTCGGTTGCCGGTCGATCGCGTTCTCCGGTATCGCCGGCGGGCTGGATCCCGCGCTGTCGGTCGGCGACGTGGTGATCGCCGACCGGATCGTGCAGTGCGACGCGGGGATGATCCACGACGAGCGGCTCGAGGTGTACCAGGCCGGCCATGTCCGGTTCTTCAACCCGACCGATCGACTCGGCCACTCCGTCGATGCCTCGCTGGCGGCCCGGGTGCGCGATCGTCTGGCGGACTTCGAACTGCCGGTCCTCGATCGGGCCGCCGGGGGCCAGGACCGGCCGCCGCAGGTGGTGTACGGGACGATCCTGACCGGGGATCAGTACCTGCACTGTGAGCCGACGCGGGCCCGGTTGCACGCGCAGTTCGCCGCGGCGGCCATCGAGATGGAGGGCGGTGCGGTCGCGCAGGTCTGCGAGAGCTTCGGGTTGCCCTGGTTGGTGATCCGCGCGCTGTCGGACCTTGCCGGCCGGGATGCCCACCTCGACTTCACGGCGTTCGGCCAAGGGGTGGCGGCGATCTCGGCGGCACTCCTGCGCCGGGCGCTGCCCGTATTGTGATGTCGCACATGGCAATCGACCATCACTATCACGGCGACCAGGCGGCACTCCCCGGGATGCTGGACTTCGCCGTCAACGTCCGGGGCGGTACGCCGCCACAGTGGTTGCGTGACGAATTAGCTCGGGGCCTCGCCGATCTCGGCCGATATCCGGGCGGGGACCAGGAGCGGTGCGCGGTGGATGCGGCAGCTGCCCGGCACAGCCGATCCGCCGACGAGGTGCTGCTGTTGGCCGGTGGCGCAGAGGGTTTCGCGCTGCTGCCCAATCTGGCGCCGCGCCGCGTCGCGCTGATCGCACCGTCGTTCACCGAACCCGCGGCCGTGTTCGCGGCGTGGGGCATCGACCACCAACATGTCGTCCTGCCGCCACCGTTCCGGCTCGCCGACGGGCGGGTGCCCGACGACGCGGATCTGGTGGTCATCGGCAACCCCACCAATCCGACGGCGGTGCTGCACCCGCGGGAGGACATCCTCGCGCTGCGCCGCCCCGGCCGGATCCTGGTGGTGGACGAGGCCTTCGCCGACGCGATTCCCGGTGAGCCGGAGTCGTTGGCCGGTGAGCGGCTCGACGACGTGGTGGTGCTGCGCAGCCTCACCAAGACCTGGGCGCTGGCCGGGCTCCGGGTCGGGTACGCCCTGGGCGCACCGGAGGTGCTGGCCCGGCTGGGCGCGCGCCGCCCGCACTGGCCGGTGGGCACCTTGCCGATGATCGCGGTGGCGGCCTGTTGCGCCCCGGCCCGGGTGGTCGAGGCGCGGCGCGAGGCCGAGGACCTGGCACGGTGTCGTGCGCAGATGGTCGCGGCCCTGCAGGGGTCGGGCTTGGCCGTCGTCGACGGTGTCGCACCGTTCGTCCTGTTCGCCGTGGCCGACGCAGACGGAACCCGCCGTCGGCTGGCGGAGTGCAATATCGCCATCCGGCGCTGTGACACGTTCACCGGGCTGGACGGGGGCTATCTGCGGGCGGCGGTGCGTCCGGAGTGGCCGGTGCTCCTGGAGGCCCTCAGAGCGCAGCCGCGCCGACTTCAGCGACACTGACATCTTGCTCGACGCTGCCGGCGCTCACGCCGATCACGCGGCGATCCAGTCGCTATCCAACCCTCGGTTGGGTGACCTCACCGTGGGTGGTGTGGGGTCGGTTGGCGTTGCAGGCGGCCCGGCTCAGCGAATAATTTTGACCGACTCGAGCAAATTTGACGAAAACGTTGTCCGATGCACATATCGCACCTTATTGTGTCGCACAGCACGGCAGTCGGGGATCGCGCAACTCGCTGCTGGGTAATTCTGGTCGGGGTTGCGCGAAGCTAGGAGATGCACCGTGTCTAATTTTGGTATGGGTCGTAATAAGCCCCAACATCGCAAGACGCGGGGCGATTCCGCGCACCAAGCGGTGTACCCGACCTTCCGTGTCGGTGCGGTTCTGCCCACCGACACGGCCGGATCAGCGGCCTACATCGGACGCGTGGGTGTGCTGGCCGTGGCGCTGGGAATCGGTTTCGCCGGCGTTGCCGGATATACCCTCCCGCAGGCGCACGCGGACGAGGGTTCCGGCACTAGTTCCTCGGATGCTTCGGGCGGCCAGACGGCCGATCGCACCGAGGCGGGCACGCCGGCCACCGGTGCAACGCAACAGGAATCGTCGGCCGACACCGAGTCGGCCGATACGGACGAACCGGGTACCAAGACCACGGACACCTCCGAGCCAGACGCCGGCGACTCATCTGCGACTCCCGGTGAGGACACGCCAGCAGCGGGAGCCGACGCGGATGCGGATGCAGACGCGCTCGATGCGCCCGATTCGGGACCTACCCGGCAGAGCCCGCAGTCGCGCCCGCACCGGCCGGCTCCGCCGGCCGCCGCGCACGAGGGCCAGGGCACCGGTTCATCCGACTCGGCCAGCGAATCGACTCCTGCTGGTCGGGCAACCGATGATCACCGGGCCGGCAATGAGGTTGACGGCGAAGCTGCGCCGCGCCCAATTGAACTCACCGACACGACTCCGGTCATCGAACGAATTGATCACCCGTCGGTGCCGAAGACCTCCGGTGCTGACAGCGATTCGAACGATTTCGCTGTCATCACCAGGGCGATCCGCGGTCTCCTGTCCGTGGACGCGACTTCCGGGCCGGGCTCCACCGCCGATGCTGCGCTGATGCTCGCGCTGCTCGGCTGGACGCGCCGGTCGACCAAACCTGAAGCTGGGGCAGTCCCGCAGGTGTTCGCCACCACAGAGACCTTGGAGGACCCCCCCACCTCCAACGGCGACACGGTTGCGCCGACGGCCTTCGTCACCTTCGCCGCCCCGACGAACGAGGCCCCCACCGCGGTCAACGACACCAAGACGATCGTGGAGGACACTCCCCGGACGTTCACGCCGGTGGAGCTGACCGCCAACGACACCGACCCCGAGCACAACTCGCCGCTGGCGGTGGACTCGGTGGATAACGCGGTCCATGGCGCCGTGGTCCTCAACGGTGACGGCACCGTCACCTTCACTCCTGAAGCGAATTTCAACGGCGCGGCGTCCTTCACCTACACGGTGAAGGATTCGCTGGGCGCGGTCAGCGCCAACTCGGCCACCGTCACCGTCAACGTGCTGGGTGTCAACGATGCCCCGACCGCGGTGGCCGACACGGTCAACCCGAGCGCCGGGAAGTCCTACACGTTCACCGCCTCCCAGCTGCTGGGCAATGACACCGACCCGGACACCCCGTACGGCGATAGCATTTCGATCGGGAGCGTGGGTGGTGCGACCGGCGGTTCGGTGTACCTCAACGCCGACGGTACCGTGACTTTCACCCCTACCACTGCGTACACCGGGGGCAGCTTCACCTACGTCGCCAAGGACAGCAAGGGTGCGGTCAGTCCCGCTGCGTTGGTCACCATCGCCCCGGTCAATCAGGCACCGACCGCGGTCAACGACACCAAGACGATCGTGGAGGACACTCCCCGGACGTTCACCCCGG
>JAKIXW010000154.1:8838-9130 GCA_022708865.1 Acidobacteriota bacterium | reverse complement strand
CGCTCGGGATTGGACCTTGCGGAATCATCGTATGGCGAAACCCCGAACCTTCCACTTGGTGGTGTCGATCGCCGTCATCACTCCCGTGGTGGCATGCGGCACCCGTTTCGCGACCTGGTCGGGCTGCGTCACGGTGATGTTGGTTGCGTCCCAGCCGACCACGTACCCGGAATTGTAGTCCCCGGCCGGATCGTCGAAGATGATGAAGCGCGCGTCCTTCTCCGTGTTCTGCGCGTAGCCGGCATCCCCGCCGGCATCCGTGCAGACGAACGAAATGGCGGCGAAGCGCGGC
>JAKIXW010000154.1:0-8771 GCA_022708865.1 Acidobacteriota bacterium | reverse complement strand
GACACGGTGCCCGCCGACCCGGCCGACGTCGGAAGCGCCACCAGAGATCCGTCCGCCGTCGAGTACGTCTGTCCGGCGCCCGTCGTACTGGTGCCGGTGACGCGCCCCTTGGCGTCCGTGGTGATGCCCGTAATGCCGGTGACCGTTCCCGGCGTTCCGACGTCCGGCAGGAGGTTGGCCACCGTGACGCGGGCAGCTTGGCTGCCGTCTGCGGCGGACGCATCGTGAACCAGCACCTCGTCCGCCACGTCGATCGCAGTCAGGGCCGGAGCCTGAGCGAGCAACTGCTCGGCGAACCGTGCCGGCGTCATGGCCGCCGCCGCCGTGCCGTTGTGGAACGTGATGAGATCGGCGGTGTAGGACGTGAACGCGACGGCGGCCGGGGCCAGCGAGAACACCCCGTTGATGGCGTTGGCCACCGTGATCTTGGCGTTGTCCCCGGCGCTCAGGTCGTAGAACGGCAGGAAATCACCGACCGCCAAGGCCGTCGCCACGGTGAGGCCGTTGAACACCTCGGGGTTGAGCTTCGCCGCCGTCACGCAATCGTCGGCCAGGTCGCTCGCCCCCACGCCACCGGCGAGGGTGACGGTGGGCAAAAACGCGGCGTTCCAGTCGTCCGGGCTCCACTTCTCCCCGGCACCCATGGTCTTGCCGCGCGTGACTGAGACAGTGATTGGCATAGGAATCCTCGAGAATCAGGTTACCACCGCGTCCCGGGTTCGACCGCGCAGGGTGTCGACGCTGACACCCGACACCTCCATCCGGCCCCGGGTGGTCTGGAATTGGAGTTGGAGAGCGGACCCACGAGCCCGCAGACGGCGGGACACGTCGGCCGCCTGAAGAACGCCAAAGGCGATGGTCCCTGACCCTCCGGGGCTGGTCACCTGGACGCCGGCGGAGCTGGGCCCGCTCATGTCGACGGCGTAGTCTTCCCGGTGCTTCTCGTCCCAATCGCCGTCCTCGTTATCGGCCACCCAGGGAGCGCGCCCGTGCGGACGGCGATACCGGGTTCCGTCCACGTCCAGCGTCAGCACGGGCGCCGATTCTCCGCGGCCATCGAGCACGGAGCGGACATTCAATTCCGTGTCCCAGGTTTGGACGCGCGCTTCCATGCGCGTGAACCGCTTCACTCCGCTGACCCTCCCGCCGTAACCCCGGGTCAGCGCCGTGGCCACAATCGGCTCGGCGGTGACGTGCCCCCCGGCGTCCCCCACGTCGTCGCGCATGCCGTCCTCGTACAGATAGACGAAGCCGTCGATCGACAGGAACCCCTGCCTCACCGCGCCTCCGTACGTGAAGCGCATCCAATCCCGGACCCGGGTGGCGTCGCTCGCGTCGTACCCCGCCCACTTGCCGGTCAAGGTCGAGTAGACGAGCACGGCGTTGTTGTCGGTCGCGCCGTCCAGCGGGACCGCGAAGTACACCCGGTTCCCGTGCGTGGTCGCGGTGGCGCCGGCCGCGAACTCCCAGTTGATCCGGTCCACCAAGGGCTGGATGTCGCGCGAGACGGCGACGTCGACGCCCTGCAAGACGTTGGTCGTCGTCTGCTGGATCGAGCAGATCCCCCGCCGGTGCCCCAGGAACCACAGATCCCGACCCACCTGGACGAACGATCGCGGGGCCAGGCATCCGTATTCGCTGGTGAGCTGGTCCAATCGGGCGTTCGCGGCGAGCTGCTCGTTCGTGCCGTAGATGCCGCTCACGACGTGGATGCTGCGCGCCTTGGCCGCCACGAGGGTCTGATCGTTGAACTTTGCGATCCCCACCAACCGGTCGGCCGAACCCTGGTTGATCTTGAACGATTGGAATACGCTGTATTCCTCCCCCTGCAAAACGCTCGTGACCCCTCCGAAGTCCGACACCCACACGCTGTCCAGGTACTGGGCGGCGGTACGGGCATCGACGACGAACAGCCGGTTGCCGAAGTAAATGCCCTGCGTGGCGACGGGGATTGCCTCCTTGCCGCTCGGGGCGACCGGCAAGGCCGTCCATCCTTCGTCCAGGCTGGCGAGGTACAAGGGAGCCAGATCCGGCCCGCGGAGCGCGATCATCCCGTTGTACGTCTGAATGAGATCCGTCACCGTGGTGAAGTCGGTTCCGGTCGGCGCTGGAATTAGCGCCCCGGAGGTGCCCGGCCGAGCCCGATAGGAGGCCCCAAGGGGGATGTCGTCGTCTCCATCCCGCACGACAATGGCCCACTCCAGTCCGGTAAACGGGTCGTTGTACGCCCCCGCTCGCCGCGTCGGCCCGTACGGCATAATCAACCCCGGGTCGCCTCCCAGCACCCCCGGCGCCCCCCACGCCATGATGCGCAGCCCCGCACGCGTGGAGATTCTGCCCTCGTCGAACCGGCAGTTGACTGCCCCGGCCAGTTCCCCGTCGCCCAACTGGGCGGGATCGACGCGGGAATTGACGCCGAGAAACCGCCCGTCCCCGTCGGGAACAGGCGACTCGTCGAGCGGCCAGTATGCGCGGTGGCGGTTCATTGCTGGCCCCGATCTTTCATGCACGGCCGGCGCCGCATTTCGACCACCAGCGCGTCGATGTTCGCGGCGAGCGCGGTGGTGGCCTTAGCCGTTTCCACGTCGGCCGCGGTCTGTGCTCGATCGCGCTCGATCATCGCGCGCATTTGATCGGCGTGCATCGTGTAGGCGATCCGCACGACGAAGCACAACCCGGCCACGCACAACCCGGCCACGACCAATGCCCCTTCGGCCAGGCTCTTACCCACCATCTTCTCGGCGACGGAAATCCCCGCACTCAGTTCCGGCCCCTGCGCGAACGCGACGGAGAACGAGATACCGCATGCCGCGCAGAGGGCGAACGCGAGTCCGAGTAGAATCCTTCCGATGCGGTATCGGTAGCACAGGAACCGGGACATGCTCATGGAGTGATCTCCGGGGTTGGGATAGAAGGGTCGTCTTGCGGCGAAAGCTTCGGCACCCCGTTGGTTCCCAGCACCCACTTCCAACCATCCGGAGCTTCCGGAATGTTCCAGACGGTTGACGGCGACGGCGGCGCCAGTCCTGGCTGCAAATCGTCCGTGCGCACCCCGTAGGCGCGCGCCGCCAGGACACCCATCGAGCGCCCCCACTCGATTGCCCGGTCGAACGTGGCGGCCTGAGCCTGCGCCCGGGCCGACTCCGCCGCGATTACGCCGGCATTGGCTGCCGACGCGTAGTCCTCCATTTCAAAAAAACCGGTGCCTGGAGCCCACCGCAAGCGTTTGACGGCGGTGTCCTTCGGCTGGGTGATCTCGACCGAGTTCGTCCCGCTCGAAATGATGATGCGCGCCGTGGCCGCCTTCCCCGGGCTGGCGCACCCGGTGACGACGGCGAGCAGAACAGTGATCGCAATGGCGACGAGGAAGAATCGGATGAGTTTCACGGTTGGGAGACGCGGAGGTTGACGACGGCGACGACGACGGCGAGATCCAGTGGCACGCTGCGGGCCGACTCGAGACCCCCGACCCCGCGGGCGGTCACCGCCAGCTGGTGCAGCCCCGGAGCCAGCGTGATCGGCCACTCGTTGGTCGAAGCGTCGGCCATCGCGACCCAGTTCGTCCCGTCGCGGCGATAGATGCGGTATCCGGCCACGGCTCCGGCTGGATTGGGATCGTCCCAGCGGAGCGTGAACGACTGCCCGGCAGGCGCCTGACCGAACGCTCGCACCGCCTCGACCAGCAGCAGCGCGCCGATGGTCGCCCCGATGAGCCATGCAATCGTGCGGGGTTTCATGCTTGGAGCGCGAGCTTGCAGAGGTGCCCAACCACACGCTCGAGGCGCGCCAGCCGTTCGGCCGCCGTGCCCTGCCCGGTCCGCAGCGCCTCCATGATGGTCCGAATCCGCGCGGTTTCGGCCACGTTGTCGATGAACTCCTGTTGCTCGGGGCTCAACACCTCCTCGATCCATTTTACTTCGACCCTGTCCTCAAACGGTTCGTAGCGTTTGGACCATTGAATTCCGGTCTTGTCCGCTGGGCGCTCTGTGTCGAAGATGGGCAGCAGCTTGCCCTTGAACGAATGCGGAGGGGTTGCCTCGTCGTAGAAGGCGACGATTCGACCGTCAAGGACATGGGCGAGTTTCATCGGAACGCAGGCGGTAAGACCGTCAGAAGCGCGGGTGAATTGCTGATTCCAGTGACGCCACCGACGCCGGGAACCGCGGCGCCCGGAATCGTGAGGTCGGGAAGCCAGACCAGTTTGTCAGGACGAATCTTGGCCGGGTGCGCTCGACTCGCGAACGACCCTCCGGCGGCCAGCTGCACGATCTCGCTCGATGTCAGATTCGTTGACCAAACCGCCGGCTCCACCATATCGGCCGAGCAGTAGTAGCTGCCGGACGAGGTGGTCAACCTACCCCAGTTCACTTCGTCAACCGACGTCGGTGTGACCGAAGTCGTTTCCGTCGCCGCGGCAACACCGTTCACGTACACCGTGCGACTCGCCGCACCAGCGAACACGCCAGCCACATGGATCCAGGTGTTTGGAAGCGGCAGGGCGTTCGATAGGCTGTTGTACCCAGTAACCCCGGCCCGCGACGACGCATAGAAGAAGCCAACGCCATACCCAAGAGCGCGATAGTGATTGTCTGCCACAGGACCACGAGTCGCGACGATGAACGTGCTGGCTACGTTGGTTGCCGGCATCCGAATCCACACGGACATGGTCTGATTCGGCGTGTCGACGAGGTTGAAGAAGCGGCCCCAGTGGGACGAACCTGCTACCAGCGTCCGTTGCGCGTGCGCGCAGGACGGCAAAAACACTGCCAGCGCCATGACGGCCAGAAACGTGCGTGCCGTGTTCACAGTCCGTAGCGGTGATCGACTCCGATCAAGTAGGCGTTGCTCAGGCTGGAGTCGGAACCGGGCAACCGCGTGATCCTGAGCATGTAGGGCTTCGAGAAGTCGTTGGTCCCACCCACGATCCCCGTCGGCGCGTTAAGTGAGAAGGTGATGTTGGTCGGCACTCTCGCCGTCCCGGGGATGTTGCTCGTCCACGTGGCCGCCGCGGACAGCAGGTTGGTGTCGATCCCGCGCAGAGTCAGCAACTGCCATTGGGCTTGCCAGCACACGGTGTTCGCCGTGTCGTCGCTGGCGAAGGTGATCGTGACGAAGGAACCGCGGTCAGGATCCTGGCTTAACAGGCCCACCATGGAGATCTCCTCGGAGGTGGCTCCGTCGAACTCCAAGGATGGAATTCCGTCCCCAAGCACCTTGTACTGCGCTTGCGTGGAAGCGTTTGTGCCAGGAGTCATCTGCGGCGCCGTCCAGCCGTTGATGCGACCCCCGAGCACGCGGGGAGGAACGGAGAACACCTGGCCCAGGCCGTTCGTGAATTGGTTGACGCCGGAAAGGATGTTGTCCGCAGTCGTGCCGACGTCCCCAGCCCCACCCGATCCCCCCGCCGTGGCATTCGGGTTTACGATGCGAATGCGAATCTTGAATCCGTCGTTGCTGTACACGAAACCATCCGTATTGACGATGCTCACCTCGCACGACGAGGTAGAGCGCGCCGAGGACTGCGACCACCCCGCCAAGGCATAGCTGGAATCCGTGTCGTCCGCCCCATCGAAATCAAAGATTACCAAGTAATTGGTACCGATGCTTTCATTAAAAGTCATTGACAGCTGTAGCCGATGGTTGGACCCACCGCTGCCGATTTGAGAGAGATTTGTTACGATTCCGCTGTAATTGGTATAAGTCACCGAAGACGTATCCGTTCCCAAGTTCTCCACGATAATTTCCGCAAAGCCTAGTGTTTGCCAAAGCCCCGTAACCGGGGCGTTCGTGACCGTCGGCACGTTCTCCCAGGTGATCGTGCCGTCCGTATTCCATCTTGGGAATTGGCCGTTGCTCGGTGTGTCGCTGGAGAGCACTCCTACCAGCCGCGTCGCGGCGGTGCCGTCGTAGGCCACCACGGCGCCTCGCCCGGCCGCCCACGCGTCGTTGTCCCCGGCGATCTCGCCGAACGCGTCCACCGTCGGCGCCGCGGCGTTGGGAAGCTCGAAGCTGGTCTTGGCGCCGAGGTCGATCGTCGTCGGCAGGCTCACCGTGACCGCGGCGCCCTCCCCGGAGCCGGAGGCGGACACCTCGTTGGCAGTGCCGGCGACGCTCGCCACGTAGTTCCCGGTCGTGTCCGTACCGAGCGCGACCGCGTCGGCGTCGATCGTCCACGTCGCCCCGGACCCGCTCACGGTCACGTCGCCCTTGTCTCCGTCGCTAATACCCACCGGCCACGTCGAGCGAGCCACTCCGCCAAGCGTGATTCCTCCATAAACCCACAGGTTGGATTTGAGCCCCACCCATCCTCTGTGTGTGCCGTTGCTGATGACCAGGCTCGGGTTGTCGCCAGCAAGCAGACTCAGATTTCCATACGGCCCAGCCGTTCCCGCGTAGGCGTTGCGAATAATGGTATCCAAGAAGGACCCGTATCGGAACGGTGGCGAAGTTCCTGCGTTCTGTTCCCACTCCGAGGCCGCTGCTGATCCATGCCTCAAGGCAAATACCGCGGACCCAGCATCGTCCGACGTCGTCGCGTCGATGCGCGCAACCTCACGTCCGGCAACTCCAGGGTAGGGAAACATTTCGTCCAGCCGCATCAGCCTGGACCACCTGTTAGAGGTCGAATTTCGCGTCTGAAGGTACGCCTCATCGGTGGATTCCAGAAATACCAGTAGCCCCGGTGGCGTGTAATTCCCTCCCGTGTAAAGCCCATTGGTGAGGGAGTGCAGCGTGGGGATTCGTGGCAGCAAAACTCCGCGATTTGTGGAAGTCGCGTCGATGATTGCAGCAGGATTCGGCCTCACGGTTCCGATCCCGACAGCTCCTAGTGTGTCTCCGCCCTTGATCGAGACGACGGGCGTGGTTCCGGAGACGAACAGAAACCCACCGCCATCCCCGCTGGCTGAGTAGCCAGGGCCGACGAACACAAGGTCAGAATTTGTCCCGTACTGGTAAACGGTGTTGGTTCCAAAGTTATTGGCGATGAACCTGAACAGCGACGTTTCTCCGTCGGGAGACAACGTGATGTAGGCGTTTCCTTCGCCGTCCGACGTGTGAAGCGCAAGCCTGGCCAGCTCATGGCCCGACGCGCTACCAGGCGCCCCGGTCCGGTCGTGAATGTCCAGCATTCGCCGAGGCACCCCATCGGTGCGCAGTCCAAGAAACCCGCGCTCCTCGTGCGTCAGCGTGATCATGTCGCCAACCGCCCGGTGGTAATTCGTGCCGTCGAAATAGCTGTTGAGGTAGGTTCCAGCGACGTTGACCGCCGGGTATCCGACGACAGAGTTCGTCACCCACAGTGGGTATCCAATGTTGCCGGTGCCGGTCTGCTGGGTGAAACCACCCGCCAGCATAACCGACAAGCACGCGTCCACGTAGATCCCATCGGCTGCCGGCGTGTTTCCGGCCTTGGTGACGAGCATCGGCGTGTAGACCCCTCCGCGGGCTCCCTTCAGATACAGCCCGCCTTTCGCGTTTTGCTCTCCCCCGATGGCGTAGGTTCCACCCACGGGGTTCTGCATGGTGCCCGGTTCGATGTACCAGCCCCATCCGTAATTGCTATCGGCTCCAGACGCCGACACCGTGCAGTATGCCGGGCCTTGCAGGTGCCACCCGTGGCCAGTGCCGTTCTGTCCGCAGTAATAGGTCCAGCACCCACTGGCCTGCACCATAGTCTGATAGACGTCCCAAAGGATGCCGTCGTCTTTTGTGGCGTAGACGGTCAGCGTCTTGAGGCTAGATCCTTGCAACGCCGAACCGTGGAATCCCCGGAACGTCCCGTGAACGAACACGTTCTCCACGTCCGCCATGGACGCCGTGGCGCCGTCGTCGGATTGAACGCGAATCGCCGCTCCGCCAGTGGGAACGGTCGCGTCCGACTGATGAATCGACATGTGCGCCACCCGGAACAGCCAAATCCCAGTCGGAGGAGTGTTCGATGGCGTCATGCACGCAATGACGTCGTTCGTCAGTCCGTGGTTGACTAAGACCGTTCCAAACCTGGATTCACCACGGATTTCGCCGGGGCGCATGCGCAGCGGGGCCGTGATCTTGTAGGTCCCTTTGGGAACGAACACGCTTCCACCTCGTACCGAGTACAGCGTGTTCGTGGCCGGAAGCTCCAAACGGTCGATGGCACTCTGAAACTCCGCGGTGTCGTCCGAATCATTGTTTCCACCCGCTCCGAACCACCGCACGTTGATTTCACTTCCTTCGCAATCCGAAGCCTCCCAGCGCCCCACGCCGGTGCTGGTCGGGAACACGCACCCGTTGTCGACCGCGTTGGTGCTGGTCGGGACATAGCGCATCGTGCGGGCGGGGCCCCAGTCTCCGTTCGTCCTGTACCCGGACACCGAGACGACGGGGTTGATGGCCGACGGCGGGCGGTTGGTGAGCGCCGCGACGTTGGGGACAACAGCCACCGATCCGGCTCCCTGACCGAAGGCGGGTACGGAAACCAGCATCCAGACGATGAGAATTCGGAGAATCATGGGTTGTTGGTGCGGACCCACCGGCCGGGATCCGAAGCCGCCACGTTGTCGGGCCGCAGGTAGTCCACTTCGTCGTCGGTGGCGGTGGCAGCCGCATCGAAGATGTACTCTCCGCCCATCCCGTCGCCCGCGGTCGCGAGGTACTCCAGGTATTGGAGTTCGTTGGGCTCGTGCCGCACGAGCGCCCGCAGAGCCGCCCGCCCTTGGATGGCATGCCGCGCACGGGACACCTCCAACGTGTCGATGACCCCGACCTGTTCGGGCGGGACCGCGGTGTAG
>JAKIXW010000153.1:8890-9142 GCA_022708865.1 Acidobacteriota bacterium | reverse complement strand
GCGGCATCGGCGTCGACGTCGACCTGACGGCCGCGATCACGGCCGCCGGGGTGGCCCAGCGGCTCATCGGACACGACCTACCCAGCGCGCTGCTGCGCGCGGGCGACCGGATCCTGAGTTGACGTGACGCGGCCGCTGTCGAACAAGGGCATCGCCACCCGCGACGCGATCACCGCCGCCGCCCGTAAACTGTTCGCGGAGCGCGGCTTCCATGGCACCACGCTCGCCGACATCACCACGGCGGCCGGCCGG
>JAKIXW010000153.1:5619-8785 GCA_022708865.1 Acidobacteriota bacterium | reverse complement strand
GTCCTCGCCAACCTGCCGATCGACCTGCCCCAGTCCCCCGCCGACACCGGCTTCTTCACCGCGGCCGTGACCGGGTACTGGAACATCTTCAAACAGAACCTGGGCATCATGGTCGCCGTCGCTCAACTGGGTGCCACCCAGCCGCGATTCGCCGACGTGCAGAACGAGTTCCGCCGCTTCGGCATGGACATCGTGCGCGCCTCGGTGCTGCGCGCCCAGGAGCAGGGCTATGCCGCCGAGTTGGATCCCGACCACATCGCCCTGGCCATCGCGCTGCTGTTCGAGAACTTCACCACGGTGTACCTGCGGCCCGACGCCGCCGCGCTCGGCGTGTCGAGTACGGACGCCGACGCCATCCGCACCCTGGCGACCATCTGGCAGAAGACCCTGTACGGCAACCCGGCCGTCGGATAGGAGCATTCGTGGATTTCGCACTGCCCGAACATCTTCCAGGCCTGTTGGCCGAGATGGACGCGTTCATCGAGGCCGAGATCAAACCGCTGGAACGCGAGCACATGCAGTACTTCGACCGACGCCGGGAGTTCGCCCGCACCGATCTGGACAACGGCGGCATCCCGCGGCGCGAGTGGGAGGACCTGCTCGACGAGATGCGTCGGCGCGCCGACGCGGCCGGTTGGCTGCGTTACGGGCTGCCGGAGGAGTTCGGTGGCCGCGGCGGCACCAACCTCGACATGGCCGTCATCCGGGAACATCTGGCGCACAAGGGTCTCGGCCTGCACAACGACCTGCAGGACGAGTCCTCCATCGTCGGCAATTTCCCGCAGGTCATCATGATGAGCCGATTCGGCACCGATGCGCAGAAGGCCGAATGGATCGAGGCGATGCTCACCGGCACCCGCTCGATGGCGTTCGGGCTGACCGAGCCCGACCACGGCAGCGACGCCACCTGGATGGAGACCACCGCGGTCCGGGATGCGGAGGGTGAGCACTGGATCATCAATGGCGCCAAACGGTGGAATACCGGCGTGCACCGGGCCACCCACGACCTGGTTTTCGCCAGAACGAACGGTCCGGCTGGATCTGCCACAGGGATCACGGCCTTCCTGGTGCCTACGGACACACCGGGTTTCGAGGTGCCCTACTACTGGTGGACGTTCAACATGCCCTCCGACCACGGCGAGGTGACGCTGACCGATGTCCGGGTGCCCGCCGATGCGGTGCTCGGCGAGGTCGACCACGGCCTGGAGGTGGGCCAGACATTCCTGCACGAGAACCGGATCCGCCAGGCCGCATCCAGCCTCGGCGCTGCCCAGTACTGTATCGACCGAGCCGCCGAATACGCCGGTCAGCGGGTGGTTTTCGGCAAACCGCTGTCGGTGAACCAGGCTGTGCAGTGGCCGCTGGCCGAACTGCAGACCGAGGCGCAGATGGTCCGCCTGCTCGTGTACTACGCGGCCTGGCACCTGGACCGCGATCACCACATGGAAGTTTCGGACAAGGTGTCGATGGCCAACTACCGGGCCAACCGGCTGGTGTGCGAGGCCGCCGACCGGGCGATGCAGATCCACGGCGGCATCGGCTACAGCCGGCACGAGCAGTTCGAGCACATCTACCGGCACCACCGGCGCTACCGGATCACCGAGGGAGCCGAGGAGATCCAGATCCGCCGGGTGGCCCAGCGAATGCTGAAGTTCGGCCGGAAATGACTCTGGCGGAACAGCTTTCAGGCCTCATCGGGGCCGAGGTCACCGATCTGCGCCGGCTCACCGGCGGCGCCAGCCGAACCACCTACGCGTTCGGGGCGGACGGCCGCCGGTTGATCCTGCGCACCGGACCTCCCGACGAGGTGCATGCCGGCATGGAACTCGAGGCGGCGGTGCAACGACTGGCCGCCGATCGGGGGGCCCCGGTGCCCGAGATCCTGCTGGCATCGAATTCGGTTGAACCCCTGGGGAATCCGTACCTGATCTGTACCGAGATCCCGGGCGAGACCATCGTCCGCAAGATCTACCGCGGCCTGGACGACGGCGGCCGGGCGGCCCTGCTGACGCAGTGCGCGGCCGCGCTGGCCGCCGTGCATCGGGCCGACCCGGCCGGCGCCCAACTGGCAGCGGAGGATTCGCTGGCCCAGTGGCGCGCCGAACTGGACGTCATGGGCGACACGACCGCGACCTTCGAGTGGGCGTTCCGCTGGCTCGAACGGCACCGGCCGCCGTCGCTGCCGCCGACCCTGGTGCACGGCGATTTCCGGATGGGCAATGTGATCGTCGCTGGGTCGCGGCTGGCCGCCGTGCTGGATTGGGAACTGGTGCACGCCGGCGACCCGCGGGAGGACCTGGCCTGGTTCTGCATCCGGGCCTGGCGGTTCGGCGCGCCCAAGGCGCTGGATGCCGGCGGGCTGGGCAGCATCCGGGACTTCCTAGCGGCCTACGAAGCCGCCGGCGGCGCGCACGTCGACCCCGATGAGTTCCGCTGGTGGCTCGCGCTGGCCACCCTGCGCTGGGGCGTCATCTGCCGGTACCAGGCCGAACGGCACCTGTCCGGCCAGACGCCGTCGGTGGAATTGGCCACCATCGGCCGGCGGGTCTGCGAAACGGAATGGGATCTGCTGAACCTGTTGGGCGATTTCGGTGCAGAAACCGGCGCTGAGCGACGGGAAATGCACCGAAATCACGACGACGACCTCCAGGGCCTGCACGGGCGGCCCACCGCGGCCGAACTGGTCGCCGCCGTCGCCGACTTCCTGGACGGCGACGTCCGCGCGAACACCGAGGGCCAGGTCAACTTCCACGCCCGGGTGGCCGCGAATGCGCTGCGAATGGTGCAGCGCGAACTGGAGTCCTGCGGTGCCGCCGACGTCACCGCCGCACTGAATCGGCTCGGCGCGTCCGATGAGGAAGAGCTGGCCGCTGCGATCCGCCGCGGCGAATTCGACGACCGTGCAGGCGATCTCATAGCGGGCCTGCGGATCCTGGTCGGGCATCGGCTGTCGGCCGCACATCCCGGAT
The DNA here is from genome assembly GCA_022708865.1 of Acidobacteriota bacterium. Lineage (GTDB taxonomy): Bacteria > Actinomycetota > Actinomycetes > Mycobacteriales > Mycobacteriaceae > Mycobacterium. The sequence continues at coordinate 5,816 of JAKIXW010000153.1, read as the reverse complement.
ACGAGACGGAGTGAACATGGACGTCGCCGACGATCTGTTCGGCGCCATGGAACGCGGCGACATCGGCCGGGTCAGGGAACTCTGGAACGACGACATCGCCGTGTGGCATTCCGGTGACCGGGCCGACAACGATTTCGACCGGGCATTTCGGGTGATCCGCTGGTTCCTGGACCGCACGACACAGCGGCGGTACGAGG
>JAKIXW010000153.1:0-5590 GCA_022708865.1 Acidobacteriota bacterium | reverse complement strand
CCGCCGGGCCTTCGAGGGCGGCTTCGTCCAGCAGCACATCCTGCACGCCACCGGCATCGACGGCGCGGTGCTCGAAATGCGGGTGTGCATCGTGATCCAGTTCGCGGCCAACGGGTTGATCAGCCGGATCGACGAGTACTTCGACCCGCGGGAGATCGAACCGCTGTTCTAATCCCCTTGCAGCGGAAGGAAAATGACCTCGGTCAACATTCTGCGCAGCCACGCTCGGTAGCGGTCGACTGTCCATCCGTCGTGGCGGGATACTGCAGAAGACCGCATACGTCTCGACCAGTTCGTCGGACGGGATGTCATCGCGCAGCCAGCCGCGGTCCCGGTAGATCTCGAGCACCCGACGGTCCTGTCCGGTGATACTGGCTACCAAATCGGTCAGTTGCCGATCCAGATCGGCATCGCCATTGGCCGCACCGGTGAGCGCCAACCACAGCCCCACACTGCGTTCGTGCATTCCGGTTTGGGCATCGACCAACAGATCCACGGCCTCGGCGGCACTGGTGACCGCCTGATACCGGTGCCCGATCTCCAGATTCAAGATGTTGTCCTCACCGCTGACCCCCACCGCCGCATACTCGGCTGAGGCGATCAACAGCTTGGCCTTGGATCCCTGCCCCTGCACCGTCTCCGTCGAGACACCCGCCGCGGCGGCGATTTTGGCCAGGGTGGTGCGGGCGTATCCGTCGGCGGCGAACAGTTCGGCGGCGGCAGCCACCACACGGGAGCGGGTTTCCTCCGCCTGGCGCTGCCGAAATTCGGACCGGTACCCACGGCGAGGTATTGACTCCTGCGTCATAGGAATGAATACTAGACCAATACGGTCAATATCATCGTGGGGGTCAAAATGTCATCGATCATGCTGGCCAGCGTTCCGGTGCACGGTCATGTCACCCCACTTTTGACCATTGCCCGAGGATTCGTCGAACGCGGCGACAATGTCCGATTTCTCACCGGCTCCCGGTTCGCCGATCGCGTCCGAGGCACTGGCGCGCAGTTCGCACCGCTACCCGAAGAGGCCGATTTCGACGACCGCACGCACCTGGGCGACTTTCCCGAACGCGCCCGGTTGAAAGGTGCCAGAGCGATCGCGTTCGACGTCGACCACCTGTTCGCCCGACCCGCCAAGGCCCAGTACGAGGCGGTGATGGCGGCCACCACTGACCGGCCCGTCGAAGTGGTGTTCGCGGACCCTACCTTCGCTGGGGCCGCTTTCCTCCTCTCGCTCCCGCGAACTGCTCGGCCGGCGGTTGTCATGTGCGGCGTCCTGCCATTGGGCGTGAGCAGCCACGACACCGCGCCGTTCGGAATGGGCCTGCCCCCGGCCCGGGTTCTCAATCGGCAACGCAACGCCGCCCTGGCGGTGTTGGGCCGACGGCTCATGCGTGCTGCCACCCGGACCGCCAACGATCTGCACCGGCAGGTGCACGGTACCGACCTGCCGTTCCCGATCATGGAATGGAGCCGGTACGCGGATGCGATCGCGCAATTCACCGTCGCCGCGTTCGAGTACCCCCGGTCCGACGCGCCGCCGAATCTGCATTTCACCGGGCCGCTCACGGCGGACGCCGCAACGTCGCCGCTCCCGGATTGGTGGTCCGACCTGGACGGAACCCGGCCCGTCGTGCACGTCACCCAGGGCACCGTCGCCAACACCGACTACAACCAGACCATCGCACCCACGCTGGAAGCCCTGGCCGACGCGGACGTGCTGGTCGTGGTCGCGACGGGCGGCCGGCCCGTCGACACCCTGCCGCCGCTGCCGGCCAACGCCCGGGCCGCCACCTACCTGCCGTACGACGAGTTACTCCCGCGTACGGCCGTTTACGTCACCAACGGCGGCTACGGCGGCGTGCAGTACGCACTGCGCCATGGGGTCCCGATCGTGGCCACCGGCGGCAAGGAGGACAAGCCGGAGGTCGGCGCCCGGGTCGCATGGTCCGGGGTGGGCCGGCGAATCAGGGCCGAATATCCGTCACCCCGTGCCATCCGGCGGGCCGTCCACGACGTGCTCTACGACCCGAGGTACCGGGCCGCCAGCCGGCGGATCGCCGCCGAGATCGCGTCGGCGGCCGGTTTCTCGATGGTGGCCGACATCGCCGACCGGCTGACGCAAACACCTTGCCCGCCAACGACGAAAAGCCCCAACCCGAACACCGTCAGCCCGTAGCCTGAGCGCGTGCCCCTGCATGTCCTGGTGTATTCCGACAACGCGCGCACCCGCGAACAGGTGATGCTGGCGCTCGGCAAACGCGTGCACCCGAAGCTGCCGGACCTGACCTACACCGAGGTCGCCACCGCACCGGTGGTGGTCAAGACGGTCGACGCCGGCGGCATCGACCTGGCGATCCTGGACGGCGAGGCTACCCCGGCCGGGGGAATGGGCATCGCCAAACAGCTCAAGGACGAGGTCAGCGACTGTCCGCCCATTGTGGTGCTCACCGGCCGCCCAGACGATGCGTGGCTGGCCGACTGGTCCCGCGCCGAGGCTGCCGTCCCACACCCGCTCGATCCGATCCGGCTCGCGGACGCGGTGGTGGACGTGCTGCTGGGGCAACAGTAAATCGATTGGTCAGCGCAGCGAATCACGCTGTGGCCCTTGACTGTTCGCGTATCAGAACTCGGTGGGCGACACTGATACCGATCCTAACGAAAATACGACAAGCTAACGGACAAGATCGCTAGTCTGTGGTGTAGCTCACATCGACAGCCCAAGCGAGGGAGCATGGATCTCTACCTGCCCATCCTGATCCTCGGCGTGATCGCAGCGGCGTTCGCGTTCGGATCGGTCGGCATCGCGCTGGTGATCGGCCCGCGCCGGTACAACCGCGCCAAACTCGAAGCCTACGAATGCGGCATCGAGCCTGCACCGCAGCCGCCCGGCGCCGCGCGATTCCCCATCAAGTTCTATCTGACCGCGATGTTGTTCATCGTTTTCGACATCGAGATCGTCTTCCTCTACCCGTGGGCGGTCACCTTCGGCCATCTCGGCACGTTCGCGCTCGTCGAGATGGCCCTGTTCATGGCCACGGTGTTCGTGGCCTACGCATACGTCTGGCGCAGGGGTGGACTCGATTGGGACTAGAAGAGCAACTGCCGGGCGGAATCCTGCTCACCACGGTCGAGAAGGTCGCGGGGTTCGTCCGTAAGGGATCGCTGTGGCCGGCCACGTTCGGGTTGGCCTGCTGCGCCATCGAGATGATGGCCACCGCGGGCCCCCGCTTCGACATCGCCCGGTTCGGCATGGAGCGGTTCTCGGCCACGCCACGTCAGGCCGACCTGATGATCGTCGCCGGCCGGGTCAGCCAGAAGATGGCCCCGGTGCTGCGGCAGGTCTACGACCAGATGGCCGAACCGAAGTGGGTGCTGGCCATGGGCGTGTGCGCGTCGTCGGGCGGCATGTTCAACAACTACGCGATCGTGCAGGGCGTCGACCACATCGTGCCCGTCGACATCTACCTGCCCGGCTGTCCCCCGCGCCCGGAGATGCTGCTCAACGCCATCCTGACGCTGCACGCCAAGATCGCCGAGATGCCGTTGGGCGTGCACCGCGACGAGGTGATTGCCGCCACCGAGAAGGCCGCACTGGCGGCGACGCCCACCATCGAACTCAAGGGGTTGTTGCGATGACGACGCCGCGGGGCATGTTCGGTGTCTCCGGGTCCGGGGACACGTCCGGCTACGGCCGACTGGTCCGCACGGTGCCCGTTCCGGAGAGCAGCCCGCGGCCCTACGGCGGCTATTTCGACGACGTGGTGGACCGGCTGGCCGCGGTGCTCGGCGGCGACTTCGACGGCGCTGTGTTGCGGGTGAGCGTGCACCGCGACCAACTGACCCTGGAGATCGACCGGGCCCACCTACCGGCGGTTGCCCGCGCGCTGCGTGATGACTCCGCGCTGCGATTCGAATTGTGCTCGGGCGTATCGGGGGTGCACTACCCCACCGACACCGGCGCCGAATTGCACGCCTTCTATCCGCTGATGTCGATCACGCACAACCGGCGAATCCATCTCGAGGTCGCGTGCCCGGACTCCGATCCCCATGTGCCATCGCTGTTCTCGGTGTACCCGACCACCGACTGGCACGAGCGGGAGACCTACGACTTCTTCGGCATCGTCTTCGACGGCCACCCCGCGCTCACCCGCATCGAGATGCCCGACGACTGGGTGGGCCACCCACAACGCAAGGACTACCCGCTCGGCGGTGTGCCGGTGGAGTACCACGGCGCGCAGATCCCGCCGCCGGACCAGCGGAGGTCCTACTCATGACTTCGCAGATGAGCCCAAACCGAGCCATCACCCTCGGCGGCCAGGACTGGGACGAAATCGTCGCGCTGGCAAGGGAATCCGGTGACACCAGTGAGCGGATCGTCGTCAACATGGGTCCGCAGCACCCGTCCACCCACGGGGTGTTGCGGCTGATCCTCGAGATCGAGGGCGAGACCGTCACCGAGGCCCGGTGCGGGATCGGCTACCTACACACCGGTATCGAGAAGAACCTGGAGTACCGCAACTGGACCCAGGGCGTCACGTTCGTCACCCGGATGGACTACCTGTCGCCGTTCTTCAACGAGACCGCCTACTGCCTGGGCGTGGAGCAGCTGCTGGGCATCACCGACCAGATCCCTCAGCGCGCCAGCGTGATTCGCGTGATGCTGATGGAACTCAACCGGATCTCCAGCCACTTGGTCGCCCTGGCCACCGGCGGTATGGAGCTGGGTGCGATGAGCGCGATGTTCTTCGGATTCCGCGAGCGTGAGGAGATCCTCACGGTGTTCGAGGCCATCACCGGCCTGCGGATGAACCATGCGTACATCCGGCCGGGCGGGCTGGCCGCCGATCTGCCCGACGACGGTGAGGCCAAGGTCCGCCGGCTGCTCGGGCTGCTGCCGGGCCGGCTGGCCGAACTCGAAGACCTGTTGCGCGAGAACGCGATCTGGAAGGCCCGCACCCGCGGCATCGGCTACCTGGACCTCACCGGCTGCATGGCCCTGGGGATCACCGGGCCGGTACTGCGGTCCACTGGGCTGCCGCACGACCTGCGCAAGACCCAACCCTATTGCGGTTACCAGGATTACGACTTCGACGTGATCACCGGCGAGAGCAGCGACTGCTACGACCGGTATGTCATCCGGGTCGAGGAGATGAACCAGTCGCTGCGCATCGTGCGGCAGTGCCTGGAACGGCTGGAGCCGGGCCCGGTGATGATCGAGGACAAGAAGCTGGCGTGGCCGGCCGATCTCCAACTGGGTACCGACGGGCTGGGCAACAGCCCCGCGCATATCGCCAAGATCATGGGCACGTCGATGGAGGGACTGATCCACCACTTCAAGATCGTCACCGAGGGCATCCGGGTGCCGGCCGGCCAGTGCTATGTGGCGGTCGAATCACCGCGCGGCGAACTCGGTGTGCACATGGTGTCCGACGGCGGGACCCGGCCCTACCGGGTGCACTACCGCGACCCGTCGTTCACCAATCTGCAGGCCGTCCCGATCATGAGCGAAGGCGGGATGATCTCGGACGTCGTTGCGGCTGTCGCCAGCATCGACCCCGTGATGGGTGGTTGCGACCGATGACGAAAG
>JAKIXW010000152.1 GCA_022708865.1 Acidobacteriota bacterium | reverse complement strand
CTCCAGGGCCTGATGGACCCGGGCAAGCTGCCGCAGGTGCTGCAGGCCGCGTCGTCCGTTCTGACCGGCGCGCCGGCGGCCCAGACCGTCGCCGCCCCCGCCGCAACCGCACCGCTGGCCACCGCCACCCTGAACGGCATCCCGGGTATCACCTCACCGGCCCTGCCCGCCGACATGGCGGCCCTGCCGGCGGCTTCCGCGGGTATCGCACCCACCGGGAACACCTTCCTGCCGGCCCAGCAGGCGGCGGCGCCCGCCATTCCCGGCGTGTCGCAGTTGAGCCAGTTCCTCAACATTCCTGGTGACGTCGCCGCGGCGATGTCGGGCACCCCGGCCGTTCCGCAAGCGGCCATCGCGCCCGCCGCGGCGGCCACGTCTCCCATCGGCGGCCTCGGGGCCCTCTTCCCGACCTCCGCCCTGCCCTGATCCCCCAACCACGACTGATTGGACGAACCGATGACACGCATCCGGTCCCTGCTGGTGACCACCACCGTCGCGATCGGCTCGTCGGCGGCCGTGCTGTTCGGCGGTGTCGCGGGAGCTGATCCCGCGGCACCGCTGCCCATGCCGATCGACGCCCTGCAGGCACCGGGGCTGTCGGCGATCCAGAGTCTGAGCCCGGCGATCCAGCAGGCCGCCTCGGATCCCGGAAACGCCGCCTCGATGTTGATGGCCGCCGCCCAGGCGTTCGCCGGAAACGCTGCGGCACCGGCAGATTCACGCAACCTGGCGTCCGCGGTCAGTCAGTTCGTCGCCGATCCGGTGGCCCACGTCGTGCCCGACGGCGTGCTGCCCGGCGCCGAGGCGCACCTGGCACCCGGCGTCGACCCGGCCCACGCCGTCGGGCCGGTGCCCGACGCCGCTCCCCTGGCGGCACCGGCACCGGCGCCCGCCCCCGAGGCCGCCGCGCCGGTCCAACCCGAGGCGGCCCCCGCACCGGTTGTTGCGCCCGCTCCGGAGGCCGCTCCGGCTCCCGCACCCGAAGCCCCGGCTCCCGCACCCCAGGCCCCGGCTGCCGTGGCCGCGCCGGCGGCGGTGCCCGCACCGGGACCCATCCCCGACGCACCGATCACCCAGGACTTCATGTACCCGTCGATCGGCAACGGCTGCCTGTCCGACGGTGGCGCGTCCATCGCGACGGCCGTCTCGGTGGCCGGGCCCGCGAAGATCCCGGCGCCCGGACCGGCCGCCGGACAGACCGCCTACGTGTTCACCGCAGTCGGCACGTCGGCGCCCGCGGCCGAGCAGAAGCTCCCGCTGAACCTCACCTGGGTAAACCTGAGCACCGGCAAGTCCGGCACGGTGACGCTGAAGCCGCAGGCCGACATCAACGCCGCAGGCCCGACGACGCTGACCGCGATCGTCGACACGGGCTCGGGCAGCGTGATGTCGACCATCTTCGGTCAGGTCACCACCGTGGACAAGCAGTGCCAGTTCATGCCGACCATCGGGTCGACGGTGGTTCCGTAACACCCGCGGAGAAAAGAGCCACCCGGGTTTCGACAACCGGGTGGCTCTTTATCGTTCTGCCCGGGGGCCGTTCAGCACTTGGGCCGTCAGCCCTTGGCGGCCTTCGCTGCCGCCTTCATCTGCTTCTTGTAACTGCGGACCTCATCGAGTGACGCCTTGTCGCGCACATCGGCGACCGACATGTGGGTGCCCGACTTGCCGTAATCACCGGCGGCCTCCCGCCAGCCGGGCGTTTTCAGGCCGTACTGCTTGCCCAACAGCGCCAAGAAGATCCTGGCCTTCTGCTCGCCGAACCCCGGCAGCCGTTTGAGCCGGATCAGGATCTCCCGGCCGTCCGGGTTGCCCTGCTGCCAGATGGCCGCCGCGTCGCCGTGGTAGTCGTCGACCAGGACGCGGGCCAGGTCTTGGAGGCGCTTTGCCATCGAACCCGGAAACCGGTGCACCGCAGGTGTTTCCGCGCACAACGCGGCGAACTTCTCCGGGGCGTAGGCGGCGATGGTCTCGGCGTCCAGGCTACCGATCCGGTCGGCCAACTTCTTGGGACCGGCGAAGGCGACCTCCATCGGGATCTGCTGATCGAGCAGCATGCCCATCAGCAGCGCCAGCGGGCTGGAGCCCAGCAGGGCGTCGGCTTCGGGATCCTGGACGAGCTGCAACTTCGGCATGCGCCTCAGTGTAAGCGCGCCCAGATCGACGTAATGGCGGCCGCTACTCGCACTCATGCGCCCAAACGTGCGTTTCGGCGGGACTAACCTCAGCGGCATGTCCGGGGAGTTCGCCGTCGTGCTGGCGGCGCTGCTGGCCGCTGCCGCGCTGGTCGCGGCCGTGTTCGTCATCCGGACCCGCCGGGTGGTGGCCACCCCGGCCGAACGCGCCGTGCACGCCACCCTGCACACCGCGGCCACTGCCGCCCGCGCCCTGCGCAAGGGCCTGGATGCCGAATCGGCCGCGGCCGCGGTGCCGCATCTGCGTGAGCTGACCGGCGCTGCCGGCCTCGCGCTCTACGACAGCGATGCCGCCCAGTTGGCACACGACGGCGACATCTGGACCGACGCCACCCTGGCGGAGGCCGGGCGCGCCGCACAGGCCGCGGCGTCCGGCGGTCGGCGGGTGCTCACCGGCACCGCGCCGGCGTTGATCGCCCAACCGCTGCTACCCGACGACAGCGATGCGCTGGGCGTGCTGGTGGTGGCCAGCCCGACGCGGCCCGGCCCCGGGCTGCTCGGCGCCATCGGCGAGGTGGCCCGCTACGCCACCGGCCAACTCGAACTCGCCGAACTCGGCGCCTCGCGCGCCCGGTTGGACCGCGCCGAGGTGCTGGCGCTGCGCGCCCAGATCAGTCCGCACTTCGTGTACAACGCGCTCAACACCATCGCCTCGTTCGTGCGGACCGACCCCGACCGGGCCCGCGAACTGATCCTCGACTTCGCCGACTTCACCCGGTACTCGTTCCGCGCCGCGGGGCAATACACGCTGCTTGCCGATGAGCTGAAGAACATCGACCGCTACGTCACGCTCGAACGCGCCCGGTTCGGCCCCGCACTTGACGTCAAACTCCAGGTCGCCCCCGAGGTGCTGGGCGTCGTGGTGCCGTTCCTGGCGCTACAACCGTTGGTGGAGAACGCTGTTCGGCACGGGCTGGCCGGCCGGCGCGGCGGCAGCATCACCCTGATCGCGCGCGACGAGGGCGCCGACTGTGTGATCAGCGTCGAGGACGACGGTGTCGGAATGGATCCCGAGGTGCTGCGCTCGGCGCATGCGGATGCCCTGGACACCGACGGCTCCGACGACCGGGCGCATGTCGGGCTGACCAATGTCGATCATCGGCTGCGCGCCGCCTTCGGCAACGACTACGGTTTGATCGTCGAGACCGCTCCCGGCGCAGGGACGAAGGTTGTGATGCGAGTGCCGAAATTCCGTCCGGGTGTCCATGTCTGACAACAGATTGCTCGACGTACTCGCCGTCGACGACGAGGCTCCCGCGCTCGACGAACTGATGTACCTGCTCACGGCGCATCCCAGGATCGGCGAGGTGATCGGGGTCAACGATGCCGCCGCCGCGCTGCGCGAACTCTCCGAACGCCGGATCGACGCGATCTTCCTCGACATCAGCATGCCCGGGCTGTCCGGGATCGAACTGGCCTCCGTGCTGGGCAACTTCGTCCGGCCGCCGGCCGTGGTGTTCGTGACCGCGCACGACGACAAGGCGGTGGCGGCCTTCGATGTCGGCGCCACCGACTACCTGCTCAAACCGCTGCGCCGGGATCGGCTCGATGAGGCGGTACGCCGGGTCGTCGCCGGCCGGCCCGAAGCGGCCACCCAGGCCGGCGATGCCGACGCCGGGGACGAGGTGATCCCCGTCGAGCTGGCCGGCGATACCCAACTGGTGCGCCGCGACACCATCGGCTGGGTGGAGGCCGACGGCGACTACGCCCGGCTGCATTCGTCGTCCGGCTCGCATCTGGTCCGAATTCCGCTGTCCACCTTGGAAACCCGATGGCGAAACCAGGGTTTCCAGCGTATCCACCGGTCTTATCTGGTGGCCCTGGGAATGGTCACCGGGCTGCGCAACACCGACGGCGGCATCGTGGTCCGGGTGCAGGAGAACGGCGCCTCCCCGGCCGTCGAACTGCCGGTGAGCCGGCGCCAGACCCGGGAACTGCGCGACCGACTGGTCCGCGACCCGATGCGCAGTTACCGCGATGACCAGTAGTCCGCCGCCCCGCCAGCGGGTGATCCTGGCGCACCGGCGCGGGGCCCGGATGGTCCGCACCCGGGTCGAGGTCCAGGAGCAGACTGCGGTGGGCGACGCCCTGGTGCGGGGCCTGGTCCGGGCGCAGCTCGGGCTGGCGCTCCGACTGGCGACCGTCGTCGGTGCCATCGTGGTGGCAATACCATTGCTGGGCAAGGCATTCCCCGTGATCGCGGCACTGACGGTGCTCGGCGTCAGGGTCAACTGGCTGATTCTCGGCGTCGCGCTCTATCCGCTGTTCTACCTCGTCGGCCGGATCTACATCCGCCTGGCCGAACAGGGCGAACGCGATTTCATGGGAATCGTGGATGAAGGCATCGACGGGACCGCCGAAACGTGACCGGCCATACCGCCGCCACCGCGGCCGCCATCCTGTTCGCCGCCGTGGCCACCGTCCTCGTGGGCGCCTACGGCGGTCGGCTGTCCCGTACCACCTCCGACTTCCTGGTGGCGTCCCGCACCGTCGGCCCGCGCTGGAACGCCGCAGCCATCTCCGGTGAATACCTCTCGGCTGCTTCATTTCTCGGCGTCGCGGGACTGGTGGCCAAATACGGCGCCGACGCGCTGTGGTATCCGGTGGGCTTCACGGCCGGGTATCTGGGCCTGCTGCTCTTCGTCGCGGCACCGCTGCGACGCTCGGGCGCCTACACCGTGCCGGACTTCGCCGAGTTCCGGCTCGGGTCGGCGCCGGCGCGGACCGTCGCCATGCTGGTGGTCGTCGTCATCTGCGTGCTGTACCTGGTGCCGCAGTACCAGGGTGCCGGTCTGACCCTGAAAATCCTTCTGGGAATTCCGGTCTGGGTCGGTCCGCTGGTGGTCGCCGCCGTCGTGATCGTCAACGTGGTCGGGGGCGGGATGCGCTCGATCACCTTCGTCCAGGCCTTCCAGTACTGGCTCAAACTCACCGCGATCGCGGTGCCGGCACTGGCCCTGGCGGTGCTGTTCGCCGCTGACCGCCCGGCCATCGGTGGACCGCTGCCCCCGGCGATCACCCAGGACACGACCGTCGCCATCGAGGCCGATGTACTGGTCCAGGTCACCCGGGCGGACGGCATCACCGTCGACGGGCAGGCGTTGCCCGGGCCCGGACGCTACCAACTGCACCGCGGCGCCACGATGACGCTGGCCGCCGGCGCCAGCACCCCGGTGGTCGCCGGTGCCCCGAACACCGGGGACGAGTGGTTGTCCTCCGGGGATGGGCTCGGCGGCAATCACCCTCTCTACGAAGTGCTTTCGCTGATCGTCGCGACGTTCCTGGGCACCATGGGCCTGCCGCACGTGCTGGGCCGGTTCTACACCAACCCCGACGGACGGGCGGCCCGGCGCACCGCACTGACGGTTGTCGCGCTGCTGTCGGTGTTCTACATCTTCCCCACACTGCTGGGCGTGTTCGCGCGGCTGTACGTACCGCAGCTGCTCGTCACCGGTGCGGCCGACGCCGCGGTCCTGCTGCTACCCGGCGCGGCGATCGGCGGCCCAGACGTGGCCGCCGGGGCCATCGCCGCCTTCCTGGCGACCTCGTCGGGTCTGCTGGTGAGCATCGCCGGCGCGTTGTCGACCGACGTGCTGCGTGGCCGGGTACGCGACTTCCGGCTGGCCGCCATCGTCGGCGGTGTCATCCCGATCCCGCTGGCGCTGGCGGCGTCGTCGCTGGAGTTGTCCCGCAACGTCGGACTGGTGTTCGCGGTGGCCGCATCGACGCTCTGCCCGCTGTTGGTACTCGGGATCTGGTGGCGCGGGCTGACCCCGACGGGCGCGATCAGCGGACTGATCGTGGGGGCCGCGCTCTCCGGAACCGCCGCGGCACTGGCGGTCACCTCCGGTGGCTGGCCCGCCAGCCTGGTCGGCTACCCCGCGGCCATCAGCGTTCCGGTGACCTTTCTGGTGATGGTGTCGGTCAGCCGATTCACCCGGGGTTCGTCGGCCGCCGATATCCCGCGCGTGTTCGCACGGATGCACGTTCCGGAGCGGTTGGGCATGGGCGTGGAGCGGGTCCCCACCGAAACCTGAGCAACCTGAGCGACGTGAGCGTTGCGACCGCTCGCGGGAGCTCATCGACCGTTCGGCGCACGCGGTCCCCGTTTCGTCGCCCGACCAGCCGAAAATCTTCCGGTTGTGACCTGAGTCTCAATAGGGTGTGGGCACGTCAATCACCACATCCCGAGCTCAGGAGCATCCGCGGTGTCCACTACCGACAGTCCGCCGGCCCCCACCGGTGCGCAGTTTCTCACCACCCAGGCCGGCCCGGAGTTCCAGGAACTCCGAACCCGATTGCGCCGCTTCGTCTTTCCGATGACGGCCTTCTTCCTGCTGTGGTACGGCCTCTACGTGCTGCTCGGCGCCTTCGCCCACGACTTCATGGCCACCAAGGTGTTCGGCAACGTCAACGTCGGCCTGTTGATCGGGCTGGGTCAGTTCGTGAGCACCTTCGTCATCACCGGTCTGTACGTCCGGTTCGCCAACCGCGAGCTGGACCCGCGGGCGGCCGCCATCCGCGAGCAGTTCGAAGGAGACGTGCAGTGATCACGTACTCGGCCGCCGAGACCATCGGCAATCCCGTCGCCAACATGGCGATCTTCGGCGTGTTCGTCCTCGTCACCCTGTTCGTTGTGATCCGCGCCAGCAAGCGCAACGCGACGGCCGATGAGTTCTTCACCGGCGGCCGGGCGTTCTCCGGCCCGCAGAACGGCATCGCCATCGCCGGCGACTACCTGTCGGCCGCCAGCTTCCTCGGCATCGCCGGGGCCATCGCCGTCTACGGCTACGACGGCTTCCTGTACTCCATCGGCTTCCTGGTCGCCTGGCTGGTGGCACTGTTGCTGGTGGCCGAATTACTGCGCAACACAGGCAAATTCACCATGGCCGACGTCCTGAGTTTCCGGCTGAAGCAGAAGCCGGTCCGACTGGCCGCGGCCATCTCCACCATGACGGTGTCACTGTTCTACCTGCTGGCCCAGATGGCCGGCGCGGGCGGCCTGGTGGCACTGTTGCTCGACGTCAAGAGCCACAGTGGCCAGTCGATCGTGATCGCCGTGGTCGGCATCCTGATGATCGTCTACGTCCTGGTCGGCGGTATGAAGGGCACCACCTGGGTGCAGATCATCAAGGCCGTGCTGTTGATCACCGGGGCCGCGCTGATGACGGTGATGGTGCTGGCCAAGTTCGGGCTCAACTTCTCCGACATCCTGGGCTCGGCGCAGTCGGCCATCTCCGGTTCGTCGAACGCGGCCGTGGCCAAGCGCGATGTCCTGGCGCCGGGCGCACAGTACGGCGGGTCGCTGACATCGAAGATCAACTTCATCTCGCTGGCCCTGGCGCTGGTGCTGGGCACCGCGGGTCTGCCGCACGTGCTGATGCGTTTCTACACCGTGCCCACCGCGAAAGAGGCTCGGCGGTCGGTGGTTTGGGCGATCGGCCTGATCGGCGCCTTCTACCTGTTCACCTTGGTGCTCGGCTACGGCGCGGCCGCCATCGTCGGCCCGGACCGCATCCTGGCGGCCGCGGGCGGGCAGAACTCCGCGGCCCCGCTGCTGGCCTTCGAACTCGGCGGTGTCGTGCTGCTGGGCATCATCTCGGCGGTGGCGTTCGCGACCATCCTGGCGGTGGTGGCCGGCCTGACCATCACCGCGTCGGCGTCGTTCGCCCACGACATCTACGCCTCGGTGGTGCACCACGGCAAGCGGGCGGTCAGCGAGGCCGAGCAGGTCAAGGTTTCCCGGATCACCGCAGTGGTGCTCGGCATTCTCGGGATCGGCCTGGGCATCCTGGCCAACGGACAGAACATCGCCTTCCTGGTGGCACTGGCGTTCGCGGTCGCAGCCGCGGCCAACCTCCCGACCATCATCTATTCGTTGTACTGGAAGCGGTTCAACACCCGCGGCGCCCTGTGGAGCATGTACGGCGGACTTCTCACGACGATCGCGCTGATCGTGTTCTCGCCGGCGGTGTCGGGCGCGAAGACGGCGATGATCCCGAGCATGGACTTCGCGTACTTCCCGCTGGCCAACCCGGGCATCGTGTCGATCCCGCTGGCGTTCCTGCTCGGCATCGTGGGCACGCTGAGCTCGCCGGACCGCGGCGACCCGGCGCGCAACGCCGAGATGGAGGTGCGCTCGCTCACCGGTGTCGGCGCCGAGAAGGCCGTCGCGCACTGAATTCGCGAGCAGACGCAAAGGTCCTCTTTTCCGCCTCGGGAACGGGACCTTTGCGTCTGCTCGCGGAAGGAAATGACGCCTGGGTAGCGTTGAGGCACCGTGACCCGCTACCGGACGGCCCTGCTGGCCTACTCGTTCACCGCGATCATGCTCGGCACCACGCTGCCGACGCCGATGTACTCGCTGTACGCCGACCGGATGCATTTCGCGGTCCTGACCACCACCGTCATCTTCGCCACCTATGCGATCGGCGTGCTGTTCGCGCTGCTGGTGTTCGGCCGCTGGAGCGACGCCGTGGGGCGTCGGCCGATGCTGCTGGCCGGCGCGGCGGCCGCGATCGCCAGTGCGGTGGTGTTCCTGATCGCGCAGTCAGTGCCCGAGCTACTCGTGGGCCGGCTGCTGTCGGGGTTGTCGGCAGGCATCTTCACCGGCACCGCGACGGCCGCGGTCATCGAATCGGCGCTGCCGGCCTGGCGCGATCGGGCGCCGGCGGTGGCGACGGTGGCCAACATGGGGGGTCTGGGGCTGGGCCCGCTGCTGGCCGGCGTACTGGTGCAGTACGCGCCGATGCCCCTACAGCTGTCGTTCGCGGTGCACATCGTGCTGGTCATGGTGGCGGTGGTGGCGATCTGGCTGGCGGGTGAGACGGCACAACCCCGGGGGCGCATCGGCTTCCAGCGCCTGTCGGTGCCGCCGCAGACCCGATCAGTGTTCGTCGTCGCCGCCACCGCCGCGTTCGCGGGGTTCGCGGTGATGGGCCTGTTCACCGCGGTGGCCCCGTCGTTCATCGCCCGGGTCATCGGGATCGGCAACCACGCGGCCGCGGGCGCCATCGTCGCGTCGGTGTTCGCCGCGTCCGCCGCCACCCAGGTCGTGG
>JAKIXW010000151.1:3764-9265 GCA_022708865.1 Acidobacteriota bacterium | reverse complement strand
GGGCCGGGCCCCGAACCCGTCGCCGTAGGGGCCCAGCCGCAACATCATGTCGAGCCGCCGTTCGTAGCCGCGGTCGCCGGTGAGCATCGCGGTCAGCTCGTCGACGTCCCGGCCGGCCACCGGCGAATGCGGGTCCGCGGTCTCCTTGGCCAGGGTCGCGGCGATCACCTGGCCGTCGACCAGCGCGGGATCGCCGTCGGGCCCGATGCCGTAGAGGATCAGCGCGATCCGCGACAGGATCTCCGCCTCGTCGGGTCGGCCCTCCTCGAGCGCCCGGACCGCCAGGTTGTTCAGCGCGAAGTCGAAATGGCCGCACTGACTGGGCGGGGGCGGCGGCAGGATCACATCGGCGTGACAGGTGGTCTCGTTGAGATAGGGGTCGATGCTGAGCATGAAGTAGACCCCGTCGAGCGCCCGCGCCAACCGGTCCCCATCCGGGGCCGAGAGCACCGGGTTGCCGGCGATGGTGATGATCGCGCGGATCTGGCCGTCGCCCGGGGTGTCGATCTCCTCGGCCAGGGCCGCGGTCGGGAACTCCGAGGCCGCCTCGGGGTAGCCGGACACCCGGCTGTGCCAGCGACCGGTGGCGAATCCGCGGCCGGGCCGGGGCGGCCGGGGCGCCGGCGCGGTCGGGCCGAGCGGGAACATCGCGCCGCCCGGGCGGTCCAGGTTGCCGGTCAGCACGTTGACGACATCCACCAGCCAGCTGCCCAGGGTCCCGAATTCGACGGTCGACGTGCCGATCCGCCCGTACACGGCGGCCGACGGCGAGGCCGCGATGTCACGCGCCAACTGCCGGACATCTTCTGCCGCAACGCCGCAACTACCGGCGACAGCTTCCGGCGGGAAGTCGGCGGCCAGGACGCGCACGGTGTCGACACCGGTGACGTGTTCGGCGATGCCGCCGAGGTCGGCGGCCACCAGGTCCTCGTCGAACAGCACGTGCACCACCGCGAGCAGCAGCAGGCCGTCACTGCCCGGCAGCGGTGCCAGGTGCCGGTCGGCCAGTGCGGCGGTGCGGGTGCGGGCCGGATCGATGACCGTCAGCCGGCCGCCGCGGCGGCGCAGGGCCCGCAGCTTGCCCGGGAAATCGGCCGCCGTGGCGAGGCTGCCGTTGGACACCATCGGGTTGGCGCCGATCACCACCAGATGGTCGGTCCGGTCGATGTCGGGCACGGTGAACGCGAACGGGTTGCCGAACATCAGGCCCAGCGCGACCTGCTTGGGCATCTGGTCCAGGGTGCTGGCGCTGAACACGTTGCGGGTGCGCAGGGCCTTGATGACCACTGGCGGATACAGCGCGCCGGCCATCGTGTGGGCGTTCGGGTTACCCAGGTAGACCCCCACCGACGGGCCGCCGTGTTCGGCGACCACCGCGCCGAGGCGCTCGGCGACCGTCGCGAACGCCTCGTCCCAGTCCACCTCGATCAGGACGCCGTCGCGGCGCACCAGAGGCCGACGCAGTCGGTCCGGGTCGCCGTCGAGCTCACCGAAACTGGCGCCCTTGGGGCAGACGAACCCCGCGCTGAACACGTCGTCGGCATCGCCGCGGGCCGCGGTGATGTGGGCGACCGGGCTGTCGTCGATGGTCAGGGACAACCCGCAGGTGGCCTCACAGAGTGGGCAGATGCGCAGCGCGGTACGGGTCATGTGAGCCTTCTCAGAGCGTGTAGACCTTGGAGTCCAGGGTGCCGATGTAGGGCAGGTCGCGGTACCGCTCGGCGTAGTCCAGGCCGTAGCCCACGACGAATTCGTTCGGGATGTCGAAGCCGATGTAGGCGACGTCGACGTTGGCCTTCATCGCCTCCGGCTTGCGCAGCAGTGTGCACACCCGCAGCGAGCGGGGATGCCGGGTGGCCAGGTTGCGCAGCAGCCAGGACAACGTCAACCCGGAGTCGATGATGTCCTCGACGATCAGCACGTCGCGGTCGAGGATGTCGCGGTCGAGGTCCTTGAGGATGCGGACCACCCCCGACGACGACGTCGACGATCCGTAGGAGCTGACGGCCATGAACTCCAGCTGGGTCGGCACCGGGATGGCGCGGGCCAGGTCGGTGACGAACATGACGGCGCCCTTGAGCACCGTCACCAGCAACAGGTCCTGGCCCCCGCCCGCATCGCGGTGATCCTGGGCCACCAGCTCGGCCAGCTCGGCCGTCCGGGTCCTGATCTGTTCTTCGGACAACAGGACCGACTTGATATCGCCCGAGTACAACTCGGGTGTGTGGGCTGGCACGGCACTAGGTTGCCATGCCGGGGGCGGGAGAACCACCCAGCGGTTCGGAATACAGGGTCAGCACGCCGTCGTGGCGCCCGGCGAACAGCCGCTGCCCGGCGAGTTCGCTGCCGACCGCGACACCGCCCTGCCCCTTCCAGGCCACCACCAGCGTGTCGACGGCCAGGATCTGTTTGGCGGTCAGCCGCACCGCACCGCCGGCCCGCAGCCAGCCGCGGATGACCCGCAGCCGGATCGGTTCCGGCAACGCGGTCAGCGCGGCAACCGGCAACCCGGGCCCGCCGGCCGCGGCCCGGCTGCCGGCCAGGGCCTGATCGGCCAGGGCATCCAGCAGGTCGCCGTCGGACCGCAGCGCGGTCGCGGTGCGGGCGAGCGCCTCGGCCACCCCGCCGCCGAGTACCTCCTCGAGCAGGGGCAGCACCTCGGCCCGCAACCGCACCCGGGTGAAGCGCGGATCGTCGTTGTGCGGATCACGCCAGGGGGTGACGCCCAGTTCCGCGCACGCCGCCTCGGTGTCCGCCCGACGCAGCCCCAGCAGCGGCCGGCACCAGGGCGTGTCGTAGGGCCGGATCCCGGCGATCGAACGCGGTCCCGATCCGCGGCCGAGGCCCAGCAGTACGGTCTCCGCCTGATCGTCCAGCGTGTGGCCGATCAGCACGGGAGCGCCGGCCCGGGCGGCCTCCAGCGCGGCGTAGCGGGCCGTCCGGGCCGCACCCTCGGGGCCGCCAGCCGTTCCTACCTGAACCGGAATAATCTGTGCGCCAACACATCCCAGCGAAGTGGCCTGCTCAGCGGCGGACCGGGCCACCACATTCGAGCCGGGCTGCAGGCCGTGGTCGACGATCAGCGCGGTGGTGGGCCGCACGCTGGCCGCCGCCGCGGCCAGCGCCAGCGAGTCCGGGCCGCCGGACAGTGCGACGCACCATCGGTCGGCATCGGGCAGGTACGCCGCGGCGAAGTCGCGCACGGCGGATCGCACCCGGTTCAGAGCACCCGGTCGATCCATCGCTGCGGCTGGCCGATCTCGTCGGGCAGGGGCAGTGTCGCCGGCCCTGCCCAGACCCGGTTGAACCCGTCCATCCCCACCCGGCCGACGACGTCGTCGACGAACGCCTTGCCGCGGGTGTACTGCGACAGCTTGGCGTCGATGCCCAGCAGTGCGCGCAGAATCCGTTGCAGCGGAGGCTGTTTACGCTGCCGCCGGGCATCGAAGCGGTTGCGGATGGTGGCGACGGTGGGCACCACGGCGGGCCCCACCGCGTCCATGACGTGGTCGGCGTGGCCCTCGAGCAGTGTGCCGAGCACCAGCAGCCGGTCCAGCGCCGCGCGCTGCGACTCGGACTGCACCGCCCGCATCAGGCCCAGCACTCCGCGCTCGCTGGGATCCTCGGGGCCGGCGTTCTCCCGGTCGCGCCGGCTGCGCAGGTGTGCGACCAGTCGGCCGGCCACCGCGCCGACGTCCTCGCTCATGTCCTGGGTCAGCGTGCCCAGCTGGGTCGACATGTATTGGACCAGCCAGGGATTCGCGGTGAACTGCACCCGGTGGGTGACCTCGTGCAGGCACACCCAGAGCCGGAAGTCGGCGGGCTTCAGCCGCAGCTGTCGTTCGACGGAGACGACGTTCGGATACACCAGCAGCAGGATGCCGTCATCGCCGCCGAGCGGGTCGTACTGGCCCAGGATGCCCGAGGAGACGAACGACAGGACGGCGCCGGTCTGCGCACCGGCCACCTTTCCCGTCACCGCGGCGAACGGGTGTTGAGGTTCACCTCCGGCCTCGGCGTCGCCACCGGTCATCGCCCGCATCGACAGGGCGGCCGCGGCGATCCACTGCGGGCGATCGACGATGCGGGCGTCGGGCACCGGGCCCTCAGCGTGCAGACCGGTGACCTCGCGCACCGGCGGCTCGGCGGCCCGTGAGGCCGCCGACAGCTCGTCGATCACCTGGGCCCGGGTGTATTCGGTGACGGGCGGGGCCGGCCGCGTCAGCCGGGCCCCGACCGACGCCGCGACGTCCCAGTCGACCGACCGGCCCAGGGTGGGCGCCGAATTCGGCGGATTTTCCGAGAGTTTGGTCATGCCCCGCACCCGCACGTCCGTAAGGTCGCGGCCAGCGCGTCGATCGCGGTCCGGCCGGTCTGGCCCGCGCCGTTCGAGATCAGCGCGAAGGTCAGGACCCGTCCGCCGCGGTCGGTGACGATGCCGGCCAGCGCGTTGGTGGCGGTCAGCGACCCGGTCTTGGCCCGCAGCCAGCCGGCCGCGCCCTGGCTGGTCTCGGGGTCCAGGAACCGGTCGGACAGGGTGCCGCTGCCGCCGGCGACCGGCAGCAGGTCCACCAGCGGGCGCAGCGCCGGCTGGTCGGGCCCGGCGGCCAGACCCACGACCTCGTCGAGGTTGGTGGCGGTCAGCCGGTCGAGCACCGACAGTCCGCTCGAGTCGTACAGGGTGGCGCCCGTCATCTCGACGCCGGCCCGCGACAGCCGGTCGGTGACGGCCGCGACCGCACCGGCGAAGCTGCGCGGCCGCTGATCGTGACCGGCCACTTCGCGGGCGATACTCTCGGCCATCACGTTGTCCGACACCGACATCATCTGGCGCAGCCGTTCGATCAGCGGCGCGGATTGCACCGACGCCAGTTCGTCGCCGGCGGCGGGGCCGGGCGCGGTGGTGACGGTTGCGGGGTTCACGCCCAGGGCGACGGCCAGGGCGCGGCCGGCGTCCAGCGCCGGCGTCAGGGACCGTTGCGATTCGACGCTGACCGGCTGGGTGCGGCCCCCGTCGAGCATCACCGGCTCGATGGGGGCGAAGTCGCCGCCGGCGATGTCGGCGGGATCCCACCCGGGCGCCATCTCCGGACCGCTGAACAGTGAGGTGTCCACCAGCACCGCGGTCGGTTTCACCCCTTTATTGCGGATCTGCGCGGCCAGGTCGGCGATGCGCGCCGCGCCCGGATACCAGGTGTCCTGATCCACGGGCGCCGCCGACAGGGTCGGATCGCCCCCGCCGACCAGGACCACGGTGCCGGGCCGGGCCGGGTCGGCGCTGACCACCTTGGTGGTGACCCGCTCGTCGCGGTCCAGGGTCAACAGCGCCGCTGCGACGGTCAGCACCTTGTTGGTGGACGCGGGCTGCATCGGCACGTCGGAACCCTGCTGCCACAACATCTTTCCGGTCCGGGCGTCGGCCACCCGGCCGGTGACGACACCCAGGTCCGGATTCGCCAGCGGCGGGCCCAGCGCGGTGGCCAGACCGGCACCGGTCGGCA
>JAKIXW010000151.1:0-3680 GCA_022708865.1 Acidobacteriota bacterium | reverse complement strand
CCGCCGCCACCACCAGCACGGCCGTCAGCGCGACCACTCCGAGCCCGACCACAAGGTGCGTGGACCGGCGCCAACGGGTGGGATGCATGTACTGCAGGGTATCGCTCCATTAGGGTGGCCCCGACCCTGGACAGTCACCGGCAGCACACCCAAGGAGCCATGCAGTGGAGTTTGACGTCACCATCGAGATCCCCAAGGGACACCGCAACAAGTACGAGGTGGATCACGAAACCGGCCGGGTGAAGCTGGACCGCTACCTCTACACGCCCATGGGCTACCCGGCCGACTACGGGTTCATCGAGGACACCCTGGGCGAGGACGGCGACCCGCTGGACGCGATGGTGCTGCTGCCGCAGTCGGTGTTCCCCGGCGTGCTGGTCGAGGCGCGGCCGGTCGGCATGTTCAACATGACCGACGAGGCCGGCGGCGACGCCAAGGTGCTGTGCGTGCCGGCCGGTGACCCGCGCTGGGACCACATCCAGGACATCAGCGACGTCCCGCAGTTCGAGCTCGACGCCATCAAGCACTTCTTCGTGCACTACAAGGATCTCGAGCCCGGCAAGTTCGTCAAGACCGCCGACTGGGTGGACCGGGCCGACGCCGAGGCCGAGGTGCAGCGCTCGCTGGAGCGGTTCAAGACCACCGGGCACTGAACGGGCCCGGCCGGGAATTTGCACGGGCGTAACACGGCGTAACGCGGACGTGCCCTGAGTTGCCCACTATTGGGATGTGCTGATGCATCAGGGAATGGGTCTGGACGGCTTCAACGAGTTGCCCCGGCACAAGGCCGTCCACGCTCTGTACGAGTGTTGCTACAGCGTCGCCCTGGCCGGTGACCTGGCCGATGCCCGGCCGTACACCGACCACGACGCGCTGTTCCGGCGCGCCGACGCACTGCTGTTCAGCCTGCCCGAGACCGCGATCGACCGGATCCTGGACGCCTACCCGCACGTCGGACGACGGCCGCGCAGCGCCAGATCGCAGGCCGAGCAGTGCGCGCTCTGGGACGACGACCCCGCGGTCATGACCCGGCTGGCCGAGGCGGCCAACCGCTACGCCGACCAGTTCGGCTTCGGGTTCGTGATGTATGTCGGCGGCTGCACCGCGGCCGAGGTGCTGACCGCGATCGACGACCGCAGCCACCACGACGAGGAAACCGAACGCAAGGTCGTCCGCAACGAACTGGCGAAGGTCAACCGGACCCGCCTGGAGCGGATGCTCGGCCCGGAAGGCGGCTACCAGAACTGGTGAGGGCCCGGTCCCCGGTTGCGCTCACCCGGATTTCGACGAGACCCGGGTCTTGATCAGGCTGGCGATCATCGTGAGGAACAAGGTCAGGATGATGACACCGAGGCTCCACAGCGTGGGAATCTCCGGCACGGGCACACCCTGGCCGCCGTTGATGAACGGCAGCTCGTTCTCGTGCAGGGCGTGCAGGACCAGCTTCCCGCCGATGAAGAACAGGATGAACGCCAGCCCCTGGGACAGGTAGACCAGCCGGTTGAGCAGGTCGCCGAGCAGGAAGTACAGCTGGCGCAGGCCCATCAGGGCGAACACGTTGGCGGTGAACACGATGTAGGGCTCGCGGGTCAGGCCGTAGATCGCCGGGATGGAGTCCAGGGCGAACATCAGGTCGGTGGTGCCCAGCGCCACGATCACCAGGAACATGGGCGTCATCAGGCGCTTGCCGTTGTGATGTACCCACAGCCTCAGGCCGTCCCAGTTGTCGGTGAAACTCAGGTGCCGCTGGGCGAACCGGACCACCCGGTTGTCGGCGTCGTCGTCGTGTTCGGTGTCGCGCGCCAGCTTGATCGCGGTGTACACCAGGAACGCACCGAACAGGTAGAAAATCCAGGAGAACCGCTCGATCGCGACGGCGCCGATCGCGATGAAGATGCCGCGGAAGATCAGCGCCAGGATGATGCCCACCATCAGGGCCTGCTGCTGGTACTTCTTGGGCACCTTGAAGCTGGCCATGATGATGATGAAGATGAACAGGTTGTCGATCGACAGGCTGTACTCGGTGAGCCAGCCCGCATAGAACTCCAGCGCGAACTGCCGGCTGTGGAAGTTCCACAACCAGATGCCGAACGCGACGGCCAGGCCGACATAGACCGACAGCGCGACCGCACACTCCTTGGTGGTCGGTTCGTGCGGGTTGCGGGCGATCACCACGACGTCGAACAGCAGCACCGCCACCGTCACCGACAGGGTGATGATCCATTCGAGCTGGGAAACGTTCAACGCAGAGTCCTCCGGCCGATGAAAATCGCCAGAGGTCTCTTCCGCCGGCACGCAATGTGCACCGACCCGCGGCGCCGGTCGACCGATGACGGTCGACGTGATGACGACTCCGCGACGTAAGGAGTACTCCCCTCTGCGCACAGTCTTTCAGGTCCGCCGGGAATTTGCGAAGTTACGTGCTACCGCCAGTGCGGGGCGTGGCGGTGATCCCTAGTATTTCCGACTGTGACAGGCGCCCCGGCACCGCAGATCCCCGCCCAGTACCTACTGTCAGCCCGAGCGCCCGAACCCCGCACCCTGATCGACATCCTGCACGACACCGCCGGGCGCCACCCCGACGCGCCCGCGATCGACGACGGCGACGTCCAGTTGACCTACAGCGAACTGGTCGAGGACATCGAGGCCAGCGTGGCCTGGCTGGGCGCCCGCGGGA
The DNA here is from genome assembly GCA_022708865.1 of Acidobacteriota bacterium. Classification (GTDB taxonomy): domain Bacteria; phylum Actinomycetota; class Actinomycetes; order Mycobacteriales; family Mycobacteriaceae; genus Mycobacterium. Next base: position 1,003 of record JAKIXW010000151.1, on the reverse strand, counting down.
TCGGCCGGGGTGACCGAATCGGTGTGCGGATGCCGTCCGGCAGCTACGCGCTCTACGTTGCGATCCTGTCGATCCTGGCCGCCGGGGCCGCCTATGTCCCGGTGGACGCCGACGATCCGCCGGAGCGTGCCGACCTGGTGTTCGGTGAGGCCGGTGTGGTCGGCATCATCACCGAGGCCGGCCTGAGCCGGGCCACCGGTTCGTCCCGGGGTTGGCGCGCGGGCGCCCCGCTGGCCCGCGACGACGCCTGGATCATCTTCACCTCCGGCTCCACCGGCACACCCAAGGGCGTCGCCGTCACCCATCGCAACGCCGCGGCCTTCGTCGACGCCGAAGCGCGAATCTTCCTGCAGGACAACCCGATCGGACCGGGCGATCGGGTACTGGCCGGACTCTCGGTAGCCTTCGACGCGTCGTGCGAGGAGATGTGGCTGGCCTGGCGGCACGGCGCGTGCCTGGTGCCGGCGCCGCGCTCACTGGTGCGCAGCGGCATGGACCTGGGGCCGTGGCTGGTGTCCCGGGACATCACCGTCGTCTCCACCGTGCCCACTCTGGCGGCGCTGTGGCCGGCCGAGGCGCTCGAACAGGTCAGGCTGCTGATCTTCGGCGGCGAGGCATGTCCACCGGAACTGGCCGAGCGACTGGCGGTCGAGGGCCGCGAGGTCTGGAATACCTACGGCCCCACCGAGGCGACGGTGGTGGCCTGCGCCGCGCCGCTCACCGGGGCGGGCCCGATCAGCATCGGCCTGCCGCTGCCCGGCTGGGACCTGGCCGTCGTGGACGCCGCCGGCCGGCCCGTGGGCTACGGCGAGATCGGCGAACTGGTGATCGGTGGCGTCGGGCTGGCGCGGTACCTCGACCCGGACAAGGACGCCGAGAAGTACGCCCCGCTGGAGTCGATCGGCTGGCAGCGGGCCTACCGCTCCGGCGACCTGGTGCGGCTGGAGGCCGACGGCCTGTACTTCCAGGGCCGGGCCGACGACCAGGTGAAGGTCGGCGGCCG
>JAKIXW010000150.1:9000-9317 GCA_022708865.1 Acidobacteriota bacterium | reverse complement strand
TGGACCTCCGCGGCCGACCTTGGGGAGATGTGCTTCGGCTCAGCGTTTATCCGTGCGATAGCTCCCGACACTGTGCCATCCGGCATCGACGCGATTCGTCGCCGGTACAATGACGACGGCGGCACTGGCCCGCGCGCCGCGTGACAGTGACCGCCCTGAGGAGTGACAGATGGCCAATGACGCTACGAATGGTCCGAGTGTTCCCGTTCAGCCGCCCGCGCCGACACGACGCGAGCGGCTATCCAAGATGGCCGAATACATCGGCATCGTCATCGCGGCATCGCTCGCCGCGTGGCTTGGGTCGCGGCCTGTGGCGG
>JAKIXW010000150.1:0-8897 GCA_022708865.1 Acidobacteriota bacterium | reverse complement strand
CCGCCGGCCCGCCAGTCCCGTGAGGAGTGCATTGCGGCGGTTGGCCGGGTCCAATTCGGCGGCGGTGCATGCTCGGCTCAGGCGGTGTATCCCCGGCGGACGGATGGCCGATGGGACGTGCTGTGTGCGGCGCACTGTGTCACCGCGACGGGGCAGCGAGGCCGCATGCGGATCAAGGACGGCAGAGAATTCGGCGTGACGGTCGTTGCTGTCAGCAAGCCGGCAGACGCAGTTTGGCTCAGGACGGATGACGTTATCGAACGCCTGCCGGCGGTCCTGCTGTCTGACGACGACGCCCAGGCCGGCGATACTGTGTGGCAATCGGGATACGGCTGGCATCAGCCGGGGACAGTGAAGGAAGGGACGTGCGATGGCGCGCGGCAGGCAGACGGGAAGCAGCCATACGTCATCAGCCTGTCGCAAGGGGATAGCGGCGGTGGGTTCTTCCGCGTGTCCGACAATCGGCTGGTTTCGGTCGCGTGCTGCACGACGGAGATTGCTCGCAAGGCGTTGGCCTTCGGGCCGTCGATGACGGCCATTAAGGCGCTGCGATTGAATGCGGCGTCTTGGGATGATTGGAGTCCATCGCCCGTGCCGCAGTGCGACCCGCGAGGGGTGATGATCGGCGACGGGCGACGAGTGGTTGGCATCCCACAACGGATGGCACCTGATTCACGGTGAGGTGTGCTAGGGTGGCACCGTGACCCGCCGGGAGCGTTTCCCGGCGGGTATTTTCAACGGCAATGGGACATAGCTATGCGTAAGGCGAAGCCGAAGCGAGCGGATGAAACCGGGATCGATGACCGTGGGCGGCACGCGTTCCACCGTCACGAGAGCGAGGTTATCGCTGCCTATCTGCGGGTAAAGATCCACCAGTATCAGACGGCCCTAGATAGGCTGAAGGCGATTCTAGAAAAGGGATACTCAGCGGAGATGGCGGGGCAACGCGACTACTTCGCGTCAGCCGTCTCTCTGCTCACGGGGATGTATCGACAAGGCACCCGGAGCGTGGACGCGGACGACTGGCACGAGGCGTGGACGCACGTTACGACGGTGGCACGGCACGGCGGGACCGACAGCAAGCAATACGAGACGAAAACCATCCCCGGAATGGAATGACACCATGCCGATAACACGGCGGTCGATCACCGACGCAGGGTTCTTCGATGCGGCCGTGTCGCTCATGGCGTCGCGAGGTATCCAGCGGATTCGCGGCACGGAGAGGTGGTATCTGACGGCGAGGGAGGAATGGAAGTCGAAACTCGGCACGCTGAAAGGCGGGCAGATTGCCGCAGCGAATGCCGTCTGGGAATCGGCACGCCAAGCCGTCAACGCGGCGACGACCGCACGCGAGCGGGGCGGGACACTGCCGGGACCAGGGCGAGCGCCGAACCAGACCGATCCGGAGAAACGTGGCGGCGGGACCGTCGAGTATCACGTCATCGTGAAATACCGCGACCCGGTAACGGGCGGGAAAAACTCCGTCCCCGTGTTCGTGTCGCGGGAGACTCCGCTCACGCTCGCGGCGCTTGAGTCGCTCGCAGGCGTCCTGGGGAAGACTGAGGAGTTCTGGGCGACGACGGGCAGACGCGGGGAAATCGACCGCGACACGGCGGTTCACGTCGAGACGGTCCTCATCGGCATATCATCCCGGTAATACGACATGCACGCTCGATTCACTCGCCCGGTGCGGACCACGTCCGCACCGGTCACACTCTGCACGCTCGCATTCGACCCGCTTGATCGCGACCACGGCGGCGCGTCCTACGAAACGGTCGCGGCGTACTGGTCGGTCCAAACGTGGCGACGACGGGGCACCGATTGGAGCCGAGTCCGCGATTGCTGCGCGACGCGAGTTCCGACCGGAGCGGTTTGGGATATCGTAGATCGCAGCGCGAGCGGCTCGGGCCGGTCCTACATCGTTGCTCCGAATGCCGCTGACGCCCTGACGCTCGGTGGGTACTGGCGGATGGTCGATGAGGGCCGGTATTCGCTGCGGCTGGCGCACTCCGAATACCGGGACAAGGAAGGGAAGCGGAAACGGCGACGGCCACACCCGCTGATCCTGTCAGGCAAGGTCGATGTGGTGGGCTGGTCGAAGGCGTCGCGAGAGTACCGTATCGTCGGGATCGGGAATCACGTCGGCATCCCGCTGGTTGACGCCGCGCGGATGGTCGGACACGTCGCGCCACCGGACGCCTTCACGACTTCGCGGCCGACCGGACATATTCACCCGGATTCGGAGTGGTCCGCGTCGGCAATCGCGGCGGTCTATCGTCGGCTCATCTCCTGGTGGATCGATCAGCAGTGCGGCCGATGGCAAGATACAATCGGCGCGGCCGGATACCAATGGTGGCGCACGACTATCGCCGCGAAGGACGTGCTGGAACACGACGACCCGGCGGCGCTCGCGCAGGAATGCGCGGCGGTGCATGGCGGGCGAGTCCAGTTGTTTTGGTTCGGGTCCGCCGGCCGCGAGAAGCCGACGCCTGACCGTGACAGCGAATCGCCCCGATGCAGACCGATCCACCTCGGCACGCCGATTCACAAATTCGATATCCGCTCGATGTACTGTTCTCTATTGCACCGCGAGGAGTTCCCTGCGCGATACCTGGGCCGGTTGCGCTGTCGGTCGGTGGCACAATTGCGGTCGGCGATGGATAGCGTCTGCGCGATTGCGACTGTCCGCGTCAGGCTCGAATCCCCATCGCTGCCGTACCGAGACGGCGAGAATGGGACCGTGTATCCGGTGGGCGAATGGTGGGCGACGCTCACGACGCCCGAACTGCGGCGGGCGATCGATCGCGGCGAGGTGCTGCAAGTGGGCGAGGTCCGCACCTACTCGCGCGGCCGACCGTTCCGCGAATTCGCGGATCGGCTGCTGAGTCTGAGGATGGCGGCTGTCAAAAGTGGCGATTTACTGGCCGGAACATGGTGCAAAACTGTCGCAAATGCGCTCGGCGGCAGACTGGCAAGAATCAGGAGAGGATGGGAGACGGAAGAGGGCAAACCCTGCCGGCAACGGTGGGGGCAGTGGGTTGAGGTTGTCGGCGACAGCGCGGAACGGGTCCAGTGCCGTGGCGTGGCAGGAGTCCGGCAACGGTTAATAACGGACGGACGGCGAGTCGGCGGACTGACCGCGTGCTATGCGCACCTCACAGCCCACGGTCGCGTCCTCCTGGCCGAAATCATCGAATCGGCCGGCGATGGGAATACGCTGTGGTGCGATACCGATGGCGTGATCCTGACGGACGCCGGCGCGAAGCGAGTGGAGCGGGCCGGGTTCATGAAAGAGGACGCACCGGGATTCCTACGGCGAGAAGGAGAGATACCGTACTTCGCCGCGAGGACGCCCAAGCACTACGTCAGCGGTGATACATGGGTCCTCGCGGGAGCGAGAGACGATTTCGGGCCGGTCGCGGGCTGTCGTGTCGCGTGCTACCAATCGGCAAACCCGGTGCGATCCGGCATGGAGCCGACATCCGAGTCAATCATCACCAGGCGTCGCGTGCTAGAGATCGACAGCATCCCGGCGGCCGGCGAGCCGGGTATCGATGGGTGGCTGATTCCGCCGGTGGTGTCGGCCGGGGCCATCGCCCAGCCGACCGACCGCGTGCCGGACGAGATTGCGGACATCGACTACGGCGACTGATCTTTTCCGCCGCGCTGCTGCTGCTGCTGCGCGGCTCTCGCGGCCTTCTCACGCTGTCGCTGGGCTTCCTTCGCGGCCTTCTCACGCCGCGATTCCGCTTCCTTCGCGGCCTTCTCTGCCAGAGCCGCCAACCGCTTCTGCTCCGTCACCAGGGCGGTGTCGAGGATTCGCTTGGCGTCCTCACGGGTGTAGCGAAGGTTCAGTAGACGCTGGTAGAAATCATTGGTGTCGATCACTCCGGCCGTCAACCAGCCGGTGAGCATTTTCACGGTCGGCTCCTTGCTGCTCGATGCTATCTCGCACGTCCATCCTTCCGCGAGGTCGGCGGCTACGGCGGCATCCAGGCCGAGCCGGACCAGCTCGCGGCGAGTTTCGATCTCGGTGATCTCCCCCGTGAACATGCGGCGTCGGACGGCGCGGATACACTTCCGCCGCCGCTCGGCCTTGCGGATCATATCAGCGTCATCGAGTACGTCTTGCACGTCCTGCTTCGCGGGGATCGATCGGGAGAGTAGCTGCGCCGCGCTGTCGCGGTCCACATTCCCGTCGATGTAGTGCTTGGTGATGTTTCGCCTTGTCCACAACAACGCTCTGTTCTGCACGCGGTTCGCCTTTTCCACCTTCCAGCCTTCAACGATCCGCCTGCTGTCATCGAGACTGTATCCGTTGTCTTGCAACCTCTCGATGAGTTCCGGCTCGTCAATCGCGCCGTTGACGTACCACTGCATGAGGTCGGTCCTGGTGATCGTGTTGTAACTCACGCTCATCATCCGATCCACGAATCCCGGCGCGAGATCGTTCTGCGTGAGAACCTGCTTCACCGTCTCCGGCGTGACAGCGATACCATCGGCCACCCGCCCAGGCCGGAGCCGGTGGAGCATTTGGTACAGTTGTGTCGGGCTGGGTAGCTCCCAATGTGCGCGCCAGAGATACCTGAATACGTCTTCCGAAATGCCGTTCGCCGTCGCCCATTCCTTCAACGGGCCAACAAACTTATCGCGGAATCCGCTGTCAAATCCGCCGAATGCGACCGCCTGTTCGTCGGCAGAGTCGCGCACCATCATCCGCACGATGTCGGAGTAGGGCGGAACAAACTCCGACAACTCGACAGCCGCCATGATCTCCGGCACGTCGGTCCATCCGTTCTCGCCGCATCGCCGAATGAGTCCATCCAGGTCTAGCTTGCCCCTGCGATAGAGCGCGATCCATTCGCCGACGTTGGGACGGCCGCGATTGGAGCGGATGACCAGTTCTCTCGCCCAGGTCTTGTTCCCGTTCGCCTTGGTCAGACATTCCCACAACTCGCGTGTGATCGTGCCCGACAGCCTCATCCCATCAACCTGCTCCTGAGTCGGGAGCATCTGCGGCGAGGCGTATTGCAAATCGTAGACGTGGCCTTGGGCCAAGTAGGTGAATGGCGCGCCGGTGGCACGTTCAGTGGTCGCGGCCAGGCCGATCGCGGCCATCGGCCTGGATACGCCTGGACCGCCGACGGGCGAAGCGTTGGAAAGCTGCAACCCGACAGCGGAAGCCAGCTGTGTATTGATGGTCGATGTGGGCGACCACATCGACAGCCACGCGGGAGGCTGCCATGCGGTCTGGCTCGCCAGTTCCGCCTTCAGCTTTTCCATGTCCAGGCCGGCTGCGCTCTCGACGAAGGCGGTGAGCGACCGCGCGGCCTCACCTGGGCCGGGGTCGCCTGCGATGAGATCGGCTGCAATGGTCGCGCATCGTTCCGGACCATCCCAACCAGACATCGGCGGTGGCGCGACAGGGACGGCCGCGACGGGCAGCGGTTGGTACACCCCCATTCCGCCGGCCGGCTGCGGCTGCCCCGCCACCGGTCGTGGCGCGGGCGCTATCTCGATACCCACCGGTCGAGGCATCGGTGCCGTGATCGGCTCACCAGTGCCCTGCGACCCGTACGCGCCGGGAACGCTGGTGATAGTGCCCGTCTCGCGGTCCACCAGAACGACAGCCGGAATCGGACACGCGGGCACGTCGATCACGGGCGCGGGGCACTCGCCTACCCCGAATGGGGGCAAGTACGGCGCGGGTTCCGGTTCGGTCGGAGCAATCGGCTCCGTGACGACGGGTTCCGCCGGGAGCGGCTCGAAGACCGGGAGTGGTTCGGGCTGTTCGCTCGCTGCGGCGATTCCCGCAACGGGATCGGCGACCTGGGCGACGGCGCAGACATCAGCGTTGGGCGACTTGACGCAATCGACATCGGCCGGACTGAGCGGTTGTACCAACTGCTCGACCGCCGACGCAATGTAGTCGCCGCGCGAGATGTCAGCCGCAACCTCCGGCGCGGCGATGACAGGGGCCGCACCGACGCTGAATAGATGCTGATACGCCTGGGTGAGAGCGGTTGCGGCGTCACCTTGCGCCTTGGTGATACGCTTTTGGATAGGGGTTACGGCGCTGTCGAGTAGCTCAGACGCAATGCCGCCGATGGTCGCGGACGCGCCCACCAGTTGCGACTCGGCGTCTGCTAGCTCAGCACTCGCGGCATCCCGTGCCACAGCGAGTGCGGAATCGAGGTCGGCGCTCGCCTGGGCGAGGTCCAGGCGAGCGGTCTGCCCGGCGACGACGGCCGGCGCGGTGTCTGATTCCAGCGCGGCATCGTCTTCCATACGTCACTGCCCCTTTTGCGCCTGTCGGTCAAGCTCCAACGCGGTGGTAATTGTACGGTGGAGGTGATCCGCGCGGTCCCGTGTTTCTGCATCGGGGACGCCAAGTTTCTCGAGGTATTCAGTCAGTCGCAAACACGACTGGCATTTAACCAGCGCCTGTTGCATGGCGCGGCGGGCGCTGGGCGGCAGTAGTCCGGGGTGTTCTTCTGTCATGATGGATTCACCTCCCCACGAGTTCGTTGTACATGGATTCGACCGCACGCCCTAGCGGTGTGTCGGTGACTGCTTCCCAGATGATCACTGATGCCGGTGAGGAGGAGGTGTACAACGTCAGCCCAGTAAGACCGGGGACGCTGTCACGCGTGACGATAGGCGTAACGATGTTTGCCGCATTCGCGGCATCCCACATAGCGTTGACAGGGATGTACGGCGGCGCGTCCACCAGATAGATACCGATTGCGTTACCGACGCCTGCCTCAAACGCCATCAGCGCGACACGCGACGGGTTCGGCGGAATCGCCGTTCCGCCGGACGAGGAGGTATAGGTGTTATTGACGACACGCCACGTTATCGACCGATCAATCATCAAGTCTTGCATGCACATGTCGCTCCCCCTGCTATTCGCTAAGCGTGTATTCGTAGACGTAGACTGACGTACCGACCATGCCCGATCCCACCCAACCGCCTTGCGCCATGCCGGGATAGTCGCGGACGTGGACGACAGTCGGCAGAGGGCCGGATACCCAGGATGCCGACGGCTGTATCTGGCAACCTTCGGGGCCGATGACGTACTGTCCGGCTCCGAATTGGGGCACTACATACAGGGCGACACGGAGCGGATTCGGCACCGCCACTGGGTCAGAGTTTCCGCCGCTCCAAACGACAACGCCAATCAGACGCAATTCCCCCCGTTCCAACTGGGCGATTGGATCGAGGGGGATTCCGGGTCGAACGGATATCGGCTTGTCGTCGATCATCGTCTCTGTCACCCAGTCTTGATGATATCCATAAAGATCGTCAACGCGACCGCTCCGCTTGTCCCTAGAACGTCAATTTGCGGGATGCTCGAATTCTCGAATTGACCGAACGCGCCACAGTTATTGTAGCGGAACGTATCCAAGAAGAATTGCCCGCTCGCCTGTTGGCACAACACGCCTGGGCAGTACCCGCCGCCAGCGAACCGAAACCGCATAGCGATTGCGGTAGGTGCCAACACATCAGCGCCGACGATGGTGTAGAGCCCGCTGGGTAAGTCCTGCTCCAACGTCATTGCGCCGAGTACCCACGAACCAGTAACCGCCGTTACCGCTGAGGTCGCGCGGATAGTCGTGATATCGCCCTGAATCCGCTGACGCGGTTTGTTGTACAACCACGCGAGAACGTAGCTATCGTTCGGCCCGGCGGTCGCGTCGGAAGTCATCGCGGCCTGAAACGTCTCCGTCTTCAGCACCCTCGCGCCTTGCTCGAACGGGCGATTCACGGGCGCGTCATCGAACGGGTACAACGCCTTATTGACCGGGTGAACTCGCGGCTGAGCGACCACGCGGAGCGATGGCACGTTGAATCGTGCCTGGGCGACGCCCAGGCCGGACGCGAACGCCATCCCGATGCGCATGTTCTCGGGCAACAGCATGCCGTTGTTGTTGGTGGTCAGTTGCGGATCGACCACAGGAGCGACTGCCAAGTCGGTCTGGCTCGCGGCGAGCGAGCTGCAGAACGCCGCGAGGTGGAAGTTTGGTTGCATGATGCTCCGTATTGGATTGGCGTGACGATGCCAGGTGTGACAGCGATTGGGGAGAAAAAATCCGGGGGCGGCGTGGCCAACTTGCGAGCGGTTCCGTGACTCGCAACACGCCTCCCCCGGATGAATCAGCGTCGGCCACGCATCTTGAGCGCGGCGACGGCGCGCTGCTGGGCGGCACTCTTGGCGATGCGGTCCTCAAGCGTGAGGGTCGGCATCTGGTTCACTTGCTCGGTGATGCTGTACAGCTGCGGCAGGAATTCCGCGAAGAACGTCGCGGCCTTCGCCTTCCCCTTGTCCACGCCTGACGAGATGCGCTGAGCGCCGGTCTTTTCGCAGGCGTCCTTCCACTGCGCGGGCGACACCGACCGGCAGCCGTCAGCGTACCGGCCAGACGCAACCGCCTCTTGCACGCCAGCGGCGTACTTGTCCTGCGCGGCAGCAGCAAGCTCGCCCGGATTTTTCGTGCAGCCACGCACACCGGCGACGTAGCTCGGAGCGCTCGCCTTCGTCTGCGATGCCCATTTGTCGGCAACTTGCGCGGGAGACAGTGCCATTTTCGTACCCCTGTTGGAATTGTTGGTCCAACCGGCTCTCTGCCGACCAGAGCTATAGTAATCGTCAGAGAGTACCGGCCGGTCTTTCGACCGTCAGTAAGATTGTATGCTATTTGGATCGTGCTGCAACTCGATACCATGGGTATTTGACAAAACGTACTGACGTTCTCATTGACGTCGGGGTAGGGTAGGGGGAGGTCTGACGTTCGTTAGTAATTCAGCCCCATCGCCTACCAGACGTCCGTTCGTCGATCCGATTGCCCCGATGTCAGAGTGTCAGAACGTCCGAGCAACGACCTCCCCCACAGTCA
>JAKIXW010000014.1:27747-30900 GCA_022708865.1 Acidobacteriota bacterium | reverse complement strand
GCCGCTGCCCCGCCACGGAGTCGAGCGGAGTGTCAATCCCCCGGTCGTCGTACAACTTTTGCGCCACAGCCCAGTACCTCTGGGGTAACAGCACGTCGTCGACTTCTGATCCAGATGCCACCGCGTCAAGCAGTTCAAAGGATCGTTCCGCGACATCAACGGCGAATTCGCCGCCGTACCGAACGAACCGCTGCACCGGCATGTCGACGTTCTTGAAGCCCGTTCCCGTGACTTTGCCCGAAGCCCAGGAGATGAATTCTGCAGCCGTCAAACCGGGAGTACTGCTGCGTTTCCACGCAAGGATTCGGAAGTAGTCGCGAAGGCAGTATGTCGGCATGCCTGCATGGAGCAGAATGCGGCCGACGTACCTAGACCCCGCGTCATCGTCATTCTCGAATGTAGGTAGCCGGAGCTTCCGCAGGTTGTTGAGAAAGGCTTGACCCCACTCCCGTTGAAACTCTGGATCCGGTTGGATGTCGAGCACAGATACCAGCTTTGGCCAGAAGGTACCGCGCTCATATCGGTCGGCAGCCACACCAGCCGTCGCCAGGACGTGTACCGCAGGCCACCGCACGAGCAATCTCTCGCGGGGCACTCCGGGAACCGCCTTGGAATACAACCGGCCCAACGAGTGGAGGGCCTGCTCGCGCCGGTGGGTCGGTATCAAATCGAGCGTCTCCGCGGCGAGCGAAACGGCCTCCGCACGCGGACGCCACTGCCGCTCCCGAATATCCAGCAGCTCCTGCGACGTTACTTTTCGATTAGGCGTTGACTCAGGCATGCCACGCCACGTTCGCACAGAGCCCTATCGCGCGGGCGGCCATGTACCCAGACATATCGACTTGTTCCTTCCCCCAGTCCTCGTTCCGTCGCCCGAGGCAGCCGCGTAGATTCTCATAGGCCACCGACAAGGAGTCCGCCGTCACCGCGGTCGGGGGCAGATTCCGCTGGTTGTCGACAAGCCTGGTCAGAATCTCCTTGTCCTGCGCGACGAACAGCAGGGCGCGGGCCGGTCAGCCACCCTGCGGCACCACGTAGGTCGGCTGGTAGGGGTTCTGCCCGTTCTCGATGGCCTTGGCCTTCAAGTAATCGTCCGCGCTGGGGTAGCCGGCGATCTCCGCCTGCTTCTGCAGCGCCTGCTGCCGGGCCAGTTCGGTCTGCGCCTGCGCGGCGGCCCTGTCGGCCTCCGCCTTGGCCCGCGCGGCGTTCGCGTCGGCCACACCTTTGGCTTCGGCCGCCCGGGCGTCGGCGATCGCCTTCTGTTCGGCAATGATCGCCTCCTTGAGGCCGTCATCCACCGGGTCGGGCTTCATCACCGTCACCTGGAAGTTGGTGAAGAACTCCCGACCGTCGGTCCGCGCCTTCGACGCGCCGGGCAGTGCGTCACGCAGCGCGTTCTGGAACTCGATGCGCACCTTCTCGTCGTTCCAGATCTCGCGCCAAGGGTATTTCTGGGCGACGCTGATCAGCACCTGCTCGGCGGGCTGGGCGACCACGTAGCGCAACAGGTTCACCCAGCCGGTGGTCACCTGCCCGTTGTCGTCCAGCCACCCCTGGTACTTGGTGCCGAAGTCCCGGTGAAAATCCATCAGCATCGCACAGTCGGTGGTCAGGTCGAAGGTGATGACCACCGGTACCCGCAGTTCGGCCGGCGCCGACGCGTTGGAGACGACGATGGTGGCCGGCGCCTCGGCATCGGGACCGCCGGTGGCGTCCCAGCTGATCTGCCGCGACGGATACCGGAACACCTTGAACCCGCCCGGCGGGTTGAACTCCGAGGTCTCGGGGTTGATACAGCCCTCCACCTTCGGATCAGTGGGGATCACCAGGTAGTCGTCGACCTTCACCGCCGTCTGCCCGGGACCCACCTGGGTCGAGCAACTCGACAGGATCACCCCGAACACGACCAGAGCGACGACCCCCAGCACCACCGAGACCACGGCCTTACGCTTCATGACCCTCCCCACGACTCCAACGATGATCCCGCGCACGGGACGGTTCTGTCCCGCCGTCACTCAGCCCTGGATTCTCCGGAACGGCCGGGCGGCCTCGAGTTCGAAGGCCAGCTCGAGCAGTCGGGCCTCGCGACCGGGTGCGGCGGAGAACATCATGCCGATCGGCACACCCGAGGCGGATTGGACCAGCGGTAGCGATATCGCCGGGTCGCCGGTGGCGTTCTGTAGCGGGGTGAACGCCAACCAGTCCGTGAGTCGCTCGATGATCTGGTCATATCCGGCGGATGCGTCGAAATGCCCGACAGGTGGCGGCGGATCCGGCAGCGTTGGCGTCAGCACCACGTCATAAGCCCTGAACAAACGCGCAGTGCGCCGGCGGATAGCGGACAGTCGGGCAATGGCGAGTGGCACCCGGTGCATGTTGCGGCGCGCATGACGTTCGAACCCGAGGGTCTGGTTGTCCAGCTTGGTGCGATCGAAGCTCTCCCCGAACATCCGACGGCCGTCGTGCACCAGTGCGAAACCGAGCAGCGCGTAGTACAGCACGAAATCGTCGGCGAAACTCGCTGGCACGGGCGGAGTGTCGACGTGCTCGACGCGGTGGCCGAGCTCCTCGAGCACCGCTGCTGTCTCGAGAGTCAGATCGCGGACTTCGGGGCTGGAGTCGCGGTACAGCGAGCGGGTGATGACCGCGACGGTCAGCCGTTCGGCGCCCGGTCCGGTGACATCTCCGATCGCGGGGAGCCTATGGTTCCGCCAGACGCGTTCGGCCTCACGGTAGAACGCTGCCGTGTCACGCACCGTCCGGGTCAGTACGCCGTTGTGGACGACCTTCAACGGCATCTTGCGTACGTCCTTGTCCAAGGGCAGACGGCCCCGGGTGGGCTTGAGACCCACCAGTCCGGTGCACGATGCCGGGATGCGGATCGAACCGCCGCCGTCCATGGCGTGCGCGATGGGCACCGCGCCTGCCGCGACGAAAACCGCTGAGCCCGCCGATGATCCGCCGGAGGTGAGGTCGAGATTCCACGGATTCGGGATCGGACCAATCCGGGCATGCTCGGCCGCCGCGCAGAAACCGAACTCCGACATCTGCGACTTGCCAAGCGGGATCAGGCCGGTGGCCAGAAAGAGTTTGGCGAAATCGCCGTCGGCGGGCTGCGGCACGGGATCCCAGGCGTCGGTGCCCTGCATGGTC
>JAKIXW010000014.1:25734-27677 GCA_022708865.1 Acidobacteriota bacterium | reverse complement strand
GTTGTCCTTGATGAACGACGGGACGCCGTCGAAGAACCCGCCATAGGCCGACCGGGCGCGGGCCCGGGCCCGGTCGAACGCTTCGAACGCCAGACCGTTGAGCTCGGGATTCACCTTCTCGGTGCGTGCGATCGCGGCCTCCACGGCCTCGGTCCGGGAGATCTTGCCGGCCCGGATGGCCTCGGCCACCCCAATGGCGTCGAGATCGCCGAGGGCATCGTCGGTGAATGCGGAAACGACCATGGCTGCCGACGGTACCAGCCGTTACCGCTGCGCGAGGCGCTCCAGCACATCGAGATGTCCGTCGACGCCGGCCAGTCCGGCGCCCATCGTGTTGATCGACACATGGCTGGCTCCGGCAGCGCGCCAGGCCGCCAGTTCGGCGAGCGCGGCCTCGTCATCGCCGGTCCAGCTGACCCGGCCTTCCATTCCGATGGTCGCCGGATCGCGCCCGGCCGCTGTCGCGGCGCTGTGGACGCGCTCGCGTGCCCACTCCAGGCCAGAGCCGATCTCCATCAACGGGAACCAGCCGTCGGCCAGCCGGCCGGCCCGTTCGAGCGCCCGTTCGGTCGCCGCACCGAACCACACCGGGATAGGTCGCTGCACGGGACGCGGGGCCAGGCCCGCGCCGGTGATGGTGTGATCCCTGCCGTCGAACGTCACCGTCTGTTCCGTCCACAGCCGGCGCAGCACTTCGATCTGTTCCTCGGAGCGCCGGCCCCGATTCGTGAAGTTCTCGCCGAGCGCCTCGTATTCGACGGCGTTCCAACCCAATCCGATGCCGAGCCGGAATCTGCCACCGGTGAGCAAGTCGACCTCGGCGGCCTGCTTGGCCACCAGCGCGGTCTGGCGTTGCGGCAGGATGATCACCCCGGTGACCAGTTCCAGGTTCGTCAGCCCGGCCAGGAAGCCGAACACGACGAAGGGTTCGTGGAAGGTGGTGTGGACGTCATACGGCCCCCGCCAGCCCTGGTGCACGTCCGGGTCGGCACCGAGCACGTGGTCGTAGATCAGGATGTGGGTGTAGCCGAGTTCTTCCACGCGTTGCCCGTACGCCTTGACGGCTCCCGGGTCGCCACCGAGTTCGGTCTGCGGGAATGTCACTCCGATGCGCATGCCGTCTGTAACCCGTGGGCGGTGCCGTTAGTTCCCGACGAGCAGAACCCCGCGCCGCCGGGGTCACCGGCTATGGCGCGGGGTTCTGGGTGAGCGGTTGGTGCGCCGCTCAGGCTTGTTACTGCTGGGTCCTTACTGCTGGCCGACCTCGAAGCGGACGAACCGCGTGATCGTCACGCCGGCCTCGTCCAGCAGGGCCTTGACGGTCTTCTTGCTATCGGCCACCGACGGCTGATCGAGCAGCACGACGTCCTTGTAGAAACCGTTGACCCGGCCCTCGACGATCTTGGGCAGCGCGGCCTCGGGCTTGCCCTCTTCCTTGGCCGTCTCCTCGGCGATCCGACGCTCACCGGCGACGATCTCCTCGGGCACGTCCGCGCGGCTGAGGTAGCGGGCCTTGAGTGCGGCGATCTGCAGGGCGGCCGCATGGGCAGCATCCTTGTCAGATCCGGTGAACTCGACCAGCACGCCCACGGCCGGCGGCAGATCCGCGGCCCGCTTGTGCAGGTAGGGCTCGACCTGACCGTCGAAGTAGGCGACCCGGCGCAGTTCGAGCTTCTCGCCGATCTTGGCGCTCAGGTCGGCGACGGCCTGCTCGACGGTGGAGTCACCGAGTTTGGCCGCCTTGAGGGCGTCCAGGTCGGTGGCCTTGGCGTCCAGCGCGGCGTCGACGATCTTGGCCGCGAGAGCCTGGAACTCCGCGTTCTTGGCGACGAAGTCGGTCTCGGAGTTAACCTCGACCACAACGCCCACGCCGTCGATAACGTCGGCATAAGCCATGCCCTCGGCGGCTATACGGCCGGCCTTCTTCTGGGAAGCGGCAAGAC
>JAKIXW010000014.1:0-25724 GCA_022708865.1 Acidobacteriota bacterium | reverse complement strand
CCGCCGGTCTCGGTGAGGGCGTTCTTGCAGTCGAGCATGCCGGCGCCGGTCAGCTCCCGCAGGCGCTTGACGTCGGCAGCGGTGTAGTCAGCCATTTATTTGGGCTCCTCAGGATGCGTCGGTGGTCTCGGCGGTTTCGGTTCCGGTGGTCGCGCTGGCGAGCAGTTCCTGCTCCCACTCGGCGAGCGGCTCAGCGGCTTCGGGCTTGCCGTCGCCGGCGGCCACACCGGAGCGGGCCTGCAGGCCCTCGGCGACCGCCGAGGCGACCACCTTGGTCAGCAGCGCAGCCGAACGGATGGCGTCGTCGTTACCCGGGATCGGGTAGTTGACCTGGTCGGGATCGCAGTTGGTGTCCAGGATCGCGATGACCGGGATGTTCAGCTTGATCGCCTCACTGACGGCCAGGTGCTCCTTGTTGGTGTCGACGACCCAGATGGCCGAAGGCACCTTCTGCATGTCCCGGATACCACCGAGACTGCGCTCGAGCTTGTTCTTCTCACGGGTCAGCATCAAGATTTCCTTCTTGGTGCGACCCTCGAAGCCACCGGTCTGCTCCATGGACTCGAGTTCCTTGAGCCGCTGCAGGCGCTTGTGCACGGTGGAGAAGTTGGTGAGCATGCCGCCCAGCCAGCGCTGGTTGACGTAGGGCATGCCGACGCGGGTGGCCTCGTCCGCGATGGACTCCTGAGCCTGCTTCTTGGTGCCGACGAAAAGGATGGTGCCGCCGTGGGCGACGGTCTCCTTGACGAACTCGTAGGCCTTGTCGATGAAGGTCAGGGTCTGCTGCAGGTCGATGATGTAGATGCCGTTGCGGTCGGTGAAGATGAACCGCTTCATCTTGGGGTTCCAGCGTCGGGTCTGATGCCCGAAGTGCGTGCCGCTGTCGAGCAGCTGCTTCATGGTTACAACAGCCATGATGGCCAATACCTCTTATGTTGTCGGTTGTCGTCCGGCGACGGGTGTCACCGAACCCTGGCGACCGCTTCGATGCCGGACCCTGGCGTCGTTCGACGTTTCGGGACCGCCCGGCATGCGAGGTTCACGAACTCCACAGAGGGAAGCTCGATCGCAGACGCGCGAAGTCAGCCCGCGCGAGCGAGCTGCGGGGATGAGTTTACCGCACCGAAACGGGTGCTCCGTCCACAGTGCGTAGCTCATCCCCAGACACTGGCAGCATGACTTTTCGAGCCGAGGAAACCGCGGTGAACTGGGCCGATGCGCTGGCCGACCGTCGTGATCCTCATTCTGTGGGCCGTGCCGTCAGCGCCCGCGAACGCCGACACCGTCCGGCTCCAATGGCCGCTGCAACCACCCCCGGCGGTGGTGCGGATGTTCGATGCCCCCTCGCCGAACTGGAATCGGGGCCATCGCGGCGTGGATCTGGCCGGTGCGGTCGATCAGCCCGTCTACGCGCCCGGACCCGCGACGGTGGTGTTCGCCGGAGTCCTGGCCGGCCGCCCGGTGGTGTCGCTGGCGCACCCGGGTGGGCTGCACACCAGTTACGAGCCGGTGCGCGCGGTGGTCCGGGTCGGGCAGGCCGTCGACGCCGGAACTCCGCTCGGGAGGCTGCAGCCAGGTCACCCCGGCTGCCCCGCTGCGGCGTGCCTGCACTGGGGTGCGATGTGGGGGCCGGCGTCGCGCGCCGACTACGTCGATCCGCTGGGCCTGCTGGCCAGCACCCGGGTGCGCCTGAAACCCCTCGCGCGGTAGCCCTTTTTCCCCGCGAGCGTCCGTGTCTGTACGCATCCGTCCGGCGTGTCCCGTACAAGGGCGGACGCTCGGTGCTGATCGCGAGTCAGGCCCGCGGGTGGGCCTGATCGTGCACGGCGCGTAGCCGCGCCACGGTCACATGGGTGTAGAGCTGGGTGGTGGCCAGCGTCGAATGGCCCAGCAACTCCTGCACGATCCGCAGATCCGCGCCACCCTCCAGCAGATGCGTGGCGGCACTGTGCCGCAGCCCGTGCGGGCCCATGTCGGGGGCGCCGTCGACCGCCGAAACTGTCTGATGCACCACGGTGCGGGCCTGCCGCGGATCCAGCCGCTTACCGCGGCTGCCGAGCAGCAGCGCCGGCCCGGAATCCATCGTCACCAGCGCCGGGCGGCCGTCGGCCAGCCAGGCGCGCAGCGCCTCTGCCGCCGGATCGCCGAACGGGGCGGTGCGCTGCTTGTTGCCCTTGCCCAGCACGCGCAGCAGCCGGCCGCCCACGTCGATGTCGTCGATGTCCAGACCGCACAGCTCGCTGACCCGGATACCGGTGGCGTACAGCAGCTCGACGATCAGCCGATCCCGCAGCGCGAGCGGATCACCCTCGGCCGCACCGGATTTCGCGGCCGCCAAAGCATCCAGCGCCTGGTCGGTACGCAGTACCGCCGGCAACGTGCGATGCGCCCGCGGCGTCTGCAGCCGGACCGAGGGGTCGGCGTCGACCAATCCCCGGCGCAGCGCCCAGGCGAAGAACGTCTTGGCCGACGACGTGCGGCCTGCGCGGCCAGCCACGACCGCAGCACCGGGAGCGTGACCGCACCCAGGTCCGCGCCGGGGGCCCGCTCGGAGACGAATTCGAACAACGAACGCAGGTCGCCCAGGTAGGCCCGCCGGGTGTGCGCCGACCGTCCGCGTTCCAGCGCCAGGTACTCGGCGAAGTCACCGAGGATGGCCTGCCGGGACGGGTGCACGTGCCCACCGTGGCAGACGGGCCGGTGCCGTCGGGATGTTGGCGTCCGCGTGTCGCGGCGTCGTTATCCGGTTGTGCCTTCGGCCGCCTCGGCCTCGGCGAGCTCGCGCTTCCACTGCCGGAAGGTCTCCTCGGTGCGGCCGCGGCGCCAGTACCCGGAGATCGACGACGCCCACTTCGCGTCGACACCACGCTCGTTGCGGATGTAGGGCCGCAGGTTGTGCATGACGGTCTGGGCCTCGCCGTGGATGAACACCTGCACCTGACCGGGTAGCCAGCGGGCCGTGGTGACGGCGGCGATCAACGGGGCGTTGTCGCCGGCCAGATCGTCGGGCACCGCGTCGGCCCGCCCACCGCGATGCACCCAGCTGACCGTCACGCCCACCGGCGCAAGGTCGTGCACCTCGGCTACCTCATCCTGGGGTGTGGCGACCTCGATGAACACCTGGCCCACCGCATCCGCCGGCAGCGCTTCCAGCGCGACACTGATGGCCGGAATCGCCGCTTCGTCGCCGGCGAACAGGTGCCAGTCGGCGGCCGGGTCGGGCGAATAGGCGCCACTGGGACCCATGAGGTAGGCCGGGTCCCCCGGCTGCACCTTCGCGGCCCAGGGGGCGGCGAACCCGTCGTCACCGTGCACGACGAAATCGATGCTCACCTCACGGCGTTGGGCGTCGGCGCGGCGCACCGTGTAGGTGCGCACCGTGGGTCGCTGGTTCTCGGGCAGCCCGTCGAAACTGTCCAGGGTCAGGGGTCGCGGCAGCGCCGCGACGTCCACATCGCGAGGCACGATCACCACCTTGACGTACGAGTCGGCGAACAAGCTGGGCTCGAAGGTGTCAAAACCGTTGCCGCCCAACACCACGCGCACGATGTGTGGGGTGATCTGTTCGGTGGCGACGACGGTGAAACTGTGGATGGGGCGACCTGCCATTGAACCGACTATACGAGGGCTAACTACACTGCAGGGCCGTACGCGACCGGGAGGAGCGCAATGGCACCGCAGAGCCGCGCCGTCCCCGTGATCGCACTGACCGGCTTCCTGGGCGCCGGGAAGACGACCCTGCTCAACCACGTGTTGCGCACGCCCGGCGCGCGGATCGGCGTGGTGATCAACGACTTCGGCGATCTGAACGTCGATGCCGCCCTGGTGACCGGGCAGATCGACGAGCCGGCATCGATCGCCGGCGGCTGCCTGTGCTGTCTGACCGACGATGACACACTCGACGGGGCGCTGACCAAGCTCGCCGATCCCGCGCTCGGGCTGGACGCGATCATCGTGGAGGCCAGCGGGCTGGCCGACCCGGTCGCGATCTCGCGGATCATCCGCTACAGCGGCGCGGACAACGTCCGCTGGGGCGGTGTGGTCGATGTCATCGATGCCCACGCCCACTTCGACACCGTCGACCGCGGCAGCGTCCCACCGGCCCGCTATGCCGCTGCCTCACTGGTGGTGGTCAACAAACTCGACCAGGTGCCCGACGCCGAGCGCGAGTCCACGCTGGCCCGGATCCAGGACCGAATCCGTGGGCTCAACGCCGACGCCCACATCGTCGGGGTGACCGCCGGGCGGATCGACCCGGCATTGCTCTACGACGTCGGCATTCACAGCGAGGAGCCCGGGCAACTGTCACTGCGGGATCTCCTGCTGGAAGCACCGGCGCACAACGACGACCACGGCCACGACCATGACCTCGACCACGCCGACTCCGTCACGGTGACCTCCCAGGGCGGTATCGACCCCGACGCGTTGTTCGACCTGCTGGAGAATCCACCGCCGGGCGTCTACCGCCTCAAGGGCGTGATCGAGGTCAATTCCCGTGCGGCCGTCCGGCGTTACGTCGTCAATCTGGTGGGGACGACGATCCACCTCGCCAAGGCCCCCGAATCGGCGAGCGCCAATTATCTGGTCGCCATCGGCATGCACCTGGACCCCGACGACGTCCGCGCGCAGCTGGTGCACGCGCTGCAGCCGGGCTCGGCCTCGGCCGGCGGATTGCGCCGGTTGCAGCGCTACCGACGACTGAGCATCTAGCGCCGGCGCAGCACGATCAGGTTGTCGGTGAGCGTGCCGTGGCGACCGTCCGGCCCGACCGCCTCGCGTTCGGCGGGTCCGACTTCCACCTCGTCCCACTGCCCGGGGCCCAGCATCATTCCGTCGAGAACCTCGGTGGCGCTGGGGAACACGTGATCGTGATGTCCTTCCGCCCACGGCGGGGCCGCGCCGTGATCGACGATCAACAGCATGCCGCCGGGGGCGACGGCTGCTGCGGCCCGGCGCATCACCACGTTGCGGTCCCAGTCGTGCCACGAATGCAGGAAGTGCGCCGACACCAGATCGAATTCGCCGTCAGGGAAGGACTCGGTCAGGTCGTGCTGCTGAAAGTCGACGCGGTCGGCGAATGCTGCGGCGGTCTCGGCGGCGCGGCGCAATGCGTTGACGGCGATATCGGTGGCAACCACCTGCCAGCCGCGCTGGGCCAGCCACGCGGTGTCCCCGCCTTCGCCGCAGCCGAGATCCAGCGCACGGCCCGGGGTGAGGTCGGTGGCGAACTCGACCAGCCGCGCGTTGGGCCGGCCGCTCCAGATCCGGTCCGGGCCGGCGTAGCGGTCCTCCCACATCTGCTGCGGGTCAACATCTTCGGCAACGTTTTCGGAACCGTGTTCGGGCATCCGGGCACCTCCTGCGCTCTGGGACATTGCCAATGCTTGTCGACCCGCCCGCATTTTGGCAAGGTAGTTTGCCATCCAGGCAGGTGAGGACGACGGTGGCGGCGGACCGGTGGAGGCCACCATGCGCCTCGGGCCGTATGGCGAGCGACTTCATCTGCAGGATTAGGGTTTTCGCTGTCGGACCGCAACCAGTCGCCACCTCCCGTCGACCTTCTCGACCAGGCCGGCGACCTCCAGCATCGCCAGCGGGCCGAGGATCTGTTGCACCGGCAACGCGGCCTCCACCGCCAGTTCCTCGGCGCCGCGCAGACCGCGCGCCGGGAAGGCCTCGTGGACGCGACGTTCCTCGTCGCTCAGCCCGTCCAGCGGCGTCGAGGGATGTTCGGGCTCATCCGCGAATTCACCCATGCGGCCCATGATTTCGACGATCTCGCCGGCCCGGGTAACCAGGGTGCTCGTCCCGCGCCGCAACAGCTGATGGCAACCGGCCGAGGCCGAGGACGTCACCGGTCCCGGCACCACGCACACCGGCCGGCCCATCGTTTGCGCCCACGACGCCGTGCTGGCGGCACCGCTGCGCAGTCCCGCCTCCACCACCACCGTGGCCCCACTCAGCGCCGCGACCAGACGATTGCGGGTCAGGAAGCGGTGCCGGGCCGGCCGGACCCCAGGCGCATACTCGGTGAGCAGCACGCCGCTGGCCGAGATCCGATGCAGCAGAGCGGAGTGACCACTCGGGTATGGCACGTCGATCCCGCCGGCCAGCACCGCCACGGTGGTCCCGTCGGCGGCCAGCGCCGCGCGATGGGCCGCACCGTCGATGCCGTATGCTCCGCCGGAGACCACCGCGACCTCCCGCTCGACCAGACCCGCGGCCAGATCGGCGGCGACGTGTTCGCCGTAGGCGGTGGCCGCCCGGGTGCCCACCAGCGCGGCCGAGCGTTCGGCGATCTCGTCGAGGCGGGCCGGACCGATCGCCCACAACACCAGCGGCGGGTCACTGCGCTCCTTCTTGCGGACCTCCGTACCGCCGAACGCGACGAACGCCAGCAGCGGCCATTCGTCGTCACCCGGGGTGATCAGCCGACCGCCGCGGGCCTGCAGCATGGCCACATCGTTTGCTGCACAGTCCTGTTCGCGACGCGCCTGGACGAAAGGGGTCAGTGGTCCCTCGTCAGCTCCGCGCCGGATCCGGGCCGCGGCCTCGACCGGGCCGTGGGCAGCGACGTAGGCGGCCAACGCCGCGCAGGGCGGCTCGACGACCCGAGACAGGTACGCCCAGGCCAGTAACGTCCGCTGGTCGTTCATCGGGCCGCCCCGTGCTCGCGGAAGCTCAAGGCCGTGGCGACATCGGCTCGGTCCGGCGAGGTGCGGCCCTGCAGATCCGCGATGGACCACGCCACCCGCAGACAACGGTCCGCGCCGCGGACGCTCAGCGTGCCCCGGTCCATCGCTCCGCGCAACGGCGCCATCGCCGCGGGGCCGGGCCGGAACCCGCGGCGCAACACCGGCCCGGGTACCTCCGCGTTGGTACGCACGCCCAGCACGCTCCATCGTTCGGCCGCAGCCGCCCGCGCGCGGGCAACCCGGGCCTGCACGTCCGCACTGGACTCCCCCGCGGCTCCGTCGCGAAACGCACCCGCGCCGACGGGATTCATCTGCACCCGCAGATCGACCCGGTCCAGCAGCGGGCCCGACAACCGACCCAGATAGCGGCGCTTGATCGCGCCCGGGCAGATGCAGTCGCGCGGATCCGCGGGCGCACAGGGGCACAGGTTGGCGGCCAGCACCAACTGGAACCGCGCCGGGTAGCGGGCCACGCCGTCGCGGCGGGCCAGGCGAATCTCCCCATCCTCCAACGGAGTTCGCAGGGCCTCGAGCACACTGGTGCCGATCTCCGCGCATTCGTCGAGGAACAGCACACCGCGGTGGGCCCGGCTCACGGCCCCCGGTCGGGCCAGCCCGGTGCCACCGCCGACCAGTGCAGCGACCGTCGAGCTGTGGTGCGGCGCCACGAACGGCGGGGTGGTGATCAGCGGCGTGTCGTCGGCCAGCAGCCCGGCCACCGAATGGATGGCGGTGACCTCGATGGCCTCGGCCTCGGTGAGCGCGGGCAGTAGACCCGGAAGCCGTTGCGCCAGCATGGTTTTCCCGATGCCCGGAGGCCCCGTCATCATCAGATGATGAGCGCCGGCGGCGGCGACCTCGAGGGCGTAGCGGGCCTGATCCTGCCCCACCACATCGGCCAGGTCGGCGTAGCCGCCATCGTCGGGCGCGGTGATCGGCACCCGCTCGGCCAACTGTGTCGCACCCTTGAGCCAGGACTGCAGCTGCGTCAGCGTGGCCACGCCGAGCACCTCGATGCCGTCCACCAGGCTGGCCTCGGCCAGATTTTCCATCGGCACCACCACCGTCGGCCAGCCCTCGCGCTGCGCGGCCAGCACCGCGGGCAGCACCCCACGGACCGAACGCACCCGGCCGTCGAGCGCCAATTCGCCCAGCAGCACGGTCTTCTCCAGGCGCGGCCAGGACTTCTTGCGTGCAGCCGAGAGGACCGCGCAGGCCAGGGCGACGTCATAGACGGACCCCACCTTGGGCAGGGTCGCCGGGGACAGGGCCAATGTCAGCCGCGACATCGGCCACTCGTTGTCGCTGTTGGTGATGGCCGAGCGGACCCGGTCGCGCGACTCCTGCAGCGCCGCGTCGGGCAGGCCGACCAGATGCACACCGGGCAGACCCGAGGTGATGTCGGCCTCGATCTCCACGATCTCGCCGTGCAATCCGTTGACGGCCACCGAATACGCGCGCCCCAGCGCCATCAGCCCACACCCTTCAGATGCGAGATCTCCAGCCTGCGGGTGCCGCCGAGCCGCACCCCGACCACGTCGATGCGCAAGGCCCCGAACCGGTCATCCTGCTGCGCGAGCCACAGCGCGGCCAGCCGGCGGATCCGGCGGACCTTCTCCGGTGTCACGGCTTCGGCCAGGCCGCCGAACCCGTCGCCAGTGCGGGTCTTGACCTCCACGAACACCACGGTCCGGCCCGAGGCATCGGTGGCGACGACGTCGAGTTCGCCGTACCGGCACCGCCAGTTTCGCACCAGGATCCGCATCCCCAGCGCCTCGAGGTGGTCGACGGCCAATTGCTCACCGCGCGCGCCGATCTCAGCGCGGGTCAGATTCTCCGGAACGGTCATGGCACTCAGACTGCGCACTACTCCCGACAGCGGCGTACCGCCGAACACCGAAACCCCCGGTCGAGCCACGGGTAGTACACAGTTGCGCATCCATCCACAGGCTGGCGACGATGACGTGGTAGAGACCGCCGGCAGGACATCGGCCTGTTCGTCGCGGGTGAACCGCAGTAGGCTGCCACCAGGCACACGCAGAGGGGGCTCGGTCGTGTTGGTTTCCAGTTTCGACATCAGCAGTGTGAATTACGGATCGAGCGCCATGCGCGCCACATACTCCGCCTATTGGCTGGAGCTGACGAACCTGTCCGACCGGACCATTTCGTTCGAGGTCGCCGCCCACGTCACGCGCTACTCGTCGTATCCGTACGGTCAGCCGACCGATCCGAATGTGCAGTTGGCCGAGCTGAAGAACTTCGTCGGCGGCGCAGTGGCCGGCGACTACTACACCTGGTACGCCGGCGGCTGGGCCCTCGAGAGCGGCCACCCAGTGCTGCGCCTCACGGTGCCGGTGCCGGCCAATTCGTCGCAGCCGGTCCGGCTGTCGGCGTTCTCGGTGAACAGATTCCCCCGCGCCGAGGGATACGTCGAACTCACGGTTCCCGTAATACGTTCGGAAAAGCCACCTTTCAACTGGATCCCGCAGTCCGACCGGCCCGTCCCGGTTCTGCTGTATCCCGCCACCGAAGAATCCGCGACGCAGGGCGGCAGTGCGATCTCGTCGGTGCGGCAACCGTTGCCGCTGGTCAGCGGGCAGCCCTACAACGAGATCCCGCCGAACACGGAGCTGCGAGTCCGGCGGTTCCCGATCCGTGACCTGCTGGTCCGCGACCCCGCCTTCGTCGCGAAGGCGGCGGGCGCCGTACCGGCCGACGAGGACGACGTGCGATCGGTGGTGGATCTGCTCACCTCGCTGGACACCGACGACCGGGCGGCACTCAACGAACTGCTGCAGACGATGGAGAGCCCGATTCGCGTCGAGCGCCGCGACTGAACCCGGGCGCGCCTTCCGGGCAACTCTCAACCTCAGCTTTACCCTGAGCATGTGACGGTTGTGACAGATGTGCTCGATGTTTCGCTGACAGCGCTCGACTTCGACGCCGCCATCCCCTGCGCCTGCAAGGGCTCCTGCAGCCATCAGGAACACGACGCCACCTGGTGGATCACCCTGTCCTGCGGGTGCTGCTACCCGTTCTGCGAGTCGGCGCTCAAATTGGCCAACCTGCGGTTGAAGGTGCGTCGGCTGAATTGCCGGCTGTGCGGCGCGGACCGCATCACCGTGCAGTCCGTCATCCGGATCTGACCCCCGACGGCAACCGACCTATTCGGGCAGCCGCAGTTCGGGCTTGTCCACCTCTTCGACGTTCACGTCCTTGAACGTGATCACGCGGACCTGCTTGACGAAGCGCGCCGGCCGGTACATGTCCCACACCCAGGCGTCGGCGAGGCGGAGCTCGAAGTACACCTCACCGTCGGCGTTGTGCGGGATCAGCTCGACGTTGTTGGCCAGGTAGAAACGCCGTTCGGTCTCCACCACGTAGCTGAACTGTCCGACGATGTCCTTGTACTCGCGGTACAGCGAGAGCTCCATCTCGGTTTCGTACTTCTCGAGATCTTCAGCGCTCATCGTTGTGTGTTGTCCCTCATGTTCGGCGGATACCCGTCCATCTTTCCCTACGCCCGGCGAACCTGTCCTGCAACCCGGCGCACATTGATGAACGAGTACCGGTGCTGATCCGACGGGCCCAGCGTCGAGAGCGCGGTGGTGTGGGCCAGCGTGCTGTACCCCTTGTGCTCGGCGAACCCGTAGCCGGGATAGTCGGCGTCCAGCTCGACCATCAGCCGGTCGCGGCTGACCTTGGCCAGCACACTGGCCGCGGCGATACACGCTGCCGCCCCGTCACCACCGATCACCGGCAGGGACGGCACCGCGAGGCCGGGCACCCGGAAGCCGTCGGACAGCACATAGCCGGGCCGCATCGCCAGCCCCGCAACGGCACGGCGCATGCCCTCGATGTTGGCGACGTGCACGCCGCGACGATCCACCTCGGCCGACGGGATGAACACCACGTGATAGGCCAGGGCATACCGCTTGATCAGGGGGAAGAGTCGCTCACGTTCACGTTCGCCGAGCTTCTTCGAATCGTCCAGGGCCGCCAGGCTGCCCAGCCGGTTGGGGCCCAGCACGCAGGCCGCCACCACCAGTGGGCCCGCACACGCGCCACGGCCGACCTCATCGACGCCAGCGACCGGCCCCAGACCACCGCGATAGAGCGCGGACTCGAGGGTGCGCAGCCCTGCCGACCGCCGGATGACGGTCCGCGGCGGCCAGATCATGGTCAGCCGCCCTGCTGCGGGTCGATCGAGCGCACACCACCCCAGCGGCCGGGCGGCCAGGCGATGAAGCGCGCCTTGCCGATCACGTTGCCCACCGGGACGGTGCCCTGCTCCGGGTCGCCCGTGCAGATCAAGCCCTTCTGGAAGTCCGCCGGGTTGCTGGCGCAGTGACCACGCGAATCCAGCGAATGGGTGCGGTTGTCGCCCATCACCCACAACCGACCCTCGGGCACCTTCACCGGGCCGAACTCGCTGCCCAGACAGGGGAATTCGGCGGGGTCGGCGGACATGGTCTCGGGATTCAGGTACGGCTCGGTCAGCCGCTTGCCGTCGACGGTCAGACCGGTGGCGACGCGGCATTCCACGGTCTGTCCACCGACCGCGATAACACGTTTGACCAGGTCGTTCTCGTCGGGAGGGATGAGATTGACGAACGACAGCGCGTTCTGGATCGCCCGGATGACGGTGTTGCTCGAACGGTTCGACTTGTAGCCGGCGTTCCAGGCCGACGGGCCCTTGAAGACGACGACGTCGCCGGGTTCGGGCTCGGAGAAGTGGTAGACCATCTTGTCGACCACCACCCGGTCACCGACACAGCCCGAGCAGCCGTGCAGCGTCGGCTCCATCGATTCCGAGGGAATCAGGTAGGGGCGCGCGATGAACGTCATCACGCCGACGTAGAACACCAGCGCGATGGACACCAGGATGACGAATTCGCGTAGCGCAGAACGCTTCTTGGGTGGTTCCGCGGACGTCTCGTCGGGCGCCGCCGTGGGATCGGCCGAGTCGGAGGTGTCGGTCACGGCAACAGCGTAGCCACGAAACCTGCGAGCTCAGCGCCCGGGCGCGCCGCCCTGGGCGCGTTCAGCGCTTCTCTTTGATCTTGGCCTTCTTGCCACGCAGTTCGCGCAGGTAGTACAGCTTGGCGCGGCGCACATCGCCACGGGTCACGACCTCGATGTGGTCGACATTGGGAGAATGCACGGGGAACGTACGCTCCACGCCCACGCCGTAGCTCTCCTTGCGGACGGTGAAGGTCTCGCGCACACCGCCACCCTGGCGCCGGAGGACGACACCCTTGAAGACCTGGATGCGCTCCTTGCTGCCCTCGATGACCTTCACGTGCACGTTCACGGTGTCGCCGGGGCCGAAAGCCGGGATATCGTCGCGCAGCGACGCCTGGTCGACGAAGTCCAGCGTGTTCATCGGTGACTCTTCCTTGCGGTCGCGGCCTGCGGGCGGCGGCTCGGGAACGAGCGCGGCCGACCCATCGAGCCGATGGTTGGGGCTTGCGGGTTGTTCGCCCGGCGGCGGCGCGTGAGCGGCCCGGCGCGGACAACTGCTCAATTGTGCCAGATGGCGGGCACGCAGAGAAATCGCGACCGCCGGATCGGCATCCGGCACACACCCGCTCGCGAAGTGCGCGATTGGTACCTCCGCCGATTAACCTATCCAGCAAACCCCGTCCCGCGCTCCTGAAGGAGATTCATGCCACGCCGCCCGTTCCCGCTGACCCGGGCGTTCGCGGCGGTTGGTTGCATGGCCCTGCTGGGCAGCCTCGCCGGGTGCGAGGCCAGGGTCTACGGCGCTCCCCCGATGGGTCCGACGGGTTCCGGCGTGCACGCGCTGCTGCCGGCCGCACCGGTCGGCAACACCCCGTCCGCGCCACCGAGCATGCTCGCCGCCTTCGACGGGTTGCCGGCCCGCGCCCAGCAGGCGACGGCCGACGCGTCCCGTGCCGGGGCCGACATCAACGTCGCAGTACTCGACCGCGACAACGGGCAGTTGGTCACCAACGGGCACAACGGCACCATCGCCATTGCGTCGGTGGTGAAGCTCTTCATCGCCGACGATCTGCTGTTGCAGGTGGCCAAGGGGCAGACCGAGCTGACACCGGCGGACCAGCAGCTGCTCGACGTGATGCTGCGTTCCTCGGACGACAGCGCGGCCGAGACGTTCTGGAACCGCAGCGGCGGCTCCGCGATCATCACGCGGGTGGTGGGCCGCTACGGGCTGACCGCCACCCAAGTTCCCGGAAACGGACGCTGGTACAACACCATCAGCACGGTCACCGACCTGGTGCACTACTACGACATGTTGCTCTCCGGTGCCGGCGGATTGCCGCCGGAGCAGGCCAACATCATCGTGGGCGACCTGGCGCAGTCGACGCCCACCGCGCCCGACGGAATGGTGCCCGGCGGGGTGTACCCCCAGCGGTTCGGAATCCCCGAAGGCCTCTACGGCGAGCCCGTCGCCGTCAAGCAGGGCTGGATGTGCTGCATCGGCGCCGACTGGATGCATCTGTCGACCGGGGTGATCGGGATGGACCGCCGCTACGTGATGGCGATCAGTTCGATGCAGGCCGCTGACGCGGACGACGCGCGTGAGACCATCACCGACGCGGTGAAGACGATGTTCCCCGGCGGCCGGATCTAGACGTCGGCGTCGGGCAGTTCACCGAGCAGATCGGGACGCCGCTCACGCGTGCGGCGCAACGATTCAGCACGCCGCCACGCTGCCAGCCGGGCGTGGTCACCGGAGAGCAGGACGTCGGGCACGTCCAGCCCGCGCCAGCTCGGCGGCCGGGTGTAGCTGGGACTCTCCAGCATTCCCCCGAGCGACGACGCGTGCGAATCCTGTTGGTGTGACGCAGGATTGCCCAACACGTTGGGCACCAGTCGCAGCACCGCCTCGACCATCACCAGCGCGGCCACCTCGCCGCCGTTGAGCACGTAGTCGCCGATCGACACCTCCTCGACCCGCATCCGGCGCGCCGCGTCCTCGACCACCCGCTGATCGATGCCCTCGTAGCGGCCGCAGGCGAACACCAGGTGTTCCTCGCCGCTCCAGCGCGCGGCGGTGGCCTGGTCGAACAACCGGCCGGCGGGCGTCGGAACCACCAGCAGCGAACGCTCCGAACAGATTTCGTCGAGCGCCTGGCCCCATACCGGGGCGCGCATCACCATTCCCGGGCCGCCGCCGTAGGGGGCGTCGTCGACCGAGCGGTGTACATCCTGCGTCCAGTCCCGCAGGTCGTGGACGCCGAGCTCCACCAGGCCGGACTGAATGGCCTTGCCCGGCAGCGACTCCCGCAGCGGCTCGAGATACGCCGGGAAGATCGTGACGATGTCGATCCTCATGGACCGCAACCCGTCACAGCTCGTCCAGGTTCAGCAGACCGTCGGGCGGGTCGATCTCGACCAATCCGTCGTTCAGCGACACCGTCGGCACGATCGCAGCCACGAACGGCACCAGCACCTCCGAGCCGTCGGGCCTCGTCACGCTCAACAACTCGCCCGCCGCGGTATGCAGCACCTCGGCCACGACGCCGACGTCGGTGCCGTCGACGGTGCGGACCCGCAATCCTTCGAGTTGGTGGTCGTAATACTCGTCGGGTTCGGTGATGGGCGGCAGCTCGCCGGAGTCGACGACGAACAGGGTTCCGCGCAGGGCGTCGGCACCGTCGCGGTCGTTGACTCCGGCCAGTCGCACCAACAGCCGCCCGCCGTGCGCACGAACCGACTCGATGGTGAAACTGCCATCCGGCCGTCCACGGAATCCCTTGGCCCGCAGCGTTTTACCGCGGGCGAATCGGATTTCCGGGTCGTCGGTCCGAACATCGACAACGACCTCGCCGGCGATGCCGTGCGCCTTGGCCACGCGCCCGACGACCAGCTCCATGGGCGACTACTGGTCGGTGTCCACCACGTCGACCCGGATGCCACGACCGCCGATGCCGGCGACCAGGGTGCGCAGTGCGGTCGCGGTGCGACCACCGCGACCGATCACCTTGCCCAGGTCGTCGGGGTGGACGTGCACCTCGACGGTGCGGCCACGGCGGTTGGTCACCAGGTCGACGCGGACGTCGTCAGGGTTGTCGACGATTCCGCGAACCAGATGCTCGACGGCGTCGACGACGACGGTGCTCATTCGGCAGGCGTCTCGGCTTCGGCGGCCGGGGCCTCCTCGGCAGCCGGAGCCTCAGCGGCGGGGGCCTCGGCCTCAGCGGCCGGAGCCTCCTCGACTGCCTCTTCGGCCTTCTTGGCGGGCGCCTTCTTCTTCTTGAGCTGGGTGGCCTCACCGCTGGGAGCGCCGTCGGCGGCGGCCAGGGCCGCGTTGAACAGGTCCAGCTTGGACGGCTTGGGTTCCTTGACCTTCAGGGTGCCCTCGGCGCCCGGCAGGCCCTTGAACTTCTGCCAGTCGCCGGTGATCTTCAGCAGCGCCAGAACGGGTTCGGTGGGCTGGGCGCCGACACCCAGCCAGTACTGCGCGCGCTCCGAATCGATCTCGATCAGGCTCGGCTCTTCCTTGGGGTGGTAGCGGCCGATGACCTCGATGGAGCGGCCGTCGCGGCGGGTGCGAGCGTCGGCGACGGCAATGCGGTACTGGGGATTGCGGATCTTGCCAAGCCGGGTGAGCTTGATCTTGACAGCCATGATGAAACGTCTCCTGTGGTTGCCACGCTGCAATTCAGCGATGCCGAGCAGGTGGCCCGGATCCGGTTTTGCCTCACGTGTGTGACCGCGCACGGCCGGAGTCGCGCGACAGACAGCCGCCTATTCTGCCAGAAGCCGCACGTCCAGAGAAAATCGCCGACCCACACGCGACCTCACAGCAGCTTGTCGAAGCACTTCTCCTCGACGCGACGCGTCATCCGCCAGCCGTCGGGTGTTCGGACCAGTTCGTCGACGTACCAGATGCCCACGAACAAGATCTGGCTCTGCTTGTCGCCCTCGGCGGCCCTGAACACCATCGGGTTGAAGCAGATGGTGCGCACGGACGCCCTATCGGCGTCCGCGGAGAACCGGATATCGACGTTGCCCAGCATGTGCGAGTAGGCCGGGAAGTTCGGCAGCACCTCGGCGAGCCACTTCTTGACCTCCGGATAGCCCCCGTCGATACCGCCGGTGACGCGGTAGTCGATGTAGGCATCCGGGGTGAACACCGCATCGAGGTCGTCGAACCGACGCTGGTCCAGCGCGGTCGAGTAGTCGATGAGCAGTTGCTGGATCTCCAGCCGATCGGATATCTCCTGCAGGCTCAGCACACTGAGAAGGTAGGCCGCACAGCCTCACCCACCGCAAGGAAGGCCGCCCTAACGAGAACCCGGCGGTACGCTCGGGGGCCATGCGCCGGATTCTGACCTGCCTTGCCGTGTTCCTCGCGTCCTTCGCCCTGCTGGCCGCACCGCTCGCCGTGGCCGACCCCCTCGACGTGCAGCCGGCCGGTTCGGCCCCGATCCCCGGCGGCCCGGCGGCATCGTGGATCATCGCCGACATGGACACCGGCCAAGTTCTGGCCGCCCGCAACGAGGACGCGCCGTCACCGCCAGCCAGCACCATCAAAACCCTTCTGGCACAGGTGATCCTGGACGAGGTACCGCTGGATACGACCATCGTCGCCACCGAGGCGGACACTCACGTGGAATGCAACTGCGCGGGAGTGGCGCCCGGGGTCACCTACACCGCCCGGCAACTGCTCGAGGGGCTGCTGCTGGTGTCCGGCAACGATGCGGCCAACACCTTGGCCCGGATGGTCGGCGGACCGGACGAAGCCGTGGCGAAGATGAACGCCAAGGCCGCGCTGCTGGGCGCCTACGGAACCAACACCGGCAGCCCGTCGGGTATCGACGCGCCCGGCATGGCGATGTGGAGCACGCCGCACGACCTGGCCGTCATCTTCCGCAACGCGATGAGCTACCCGGTGTTCGCCCAGATCACCAGCCAACCGACCGCGGTGTTCCCCACCAAGACCGGTAACAAGGTGCTGGTCAACCAGGACGAGATGCTGCACCGCTATCCCGGCTTCCTCGGTGGCAAGACCGGCTACACCGACCTGGCCCGCAAGACGTTCGTCGGGGCGGCCGAGCGCAACGGGCGACGCCTGGTGGTCGCGATGATGTACGGCCTGGTGCACGAGGGCGGGCCCACCTACTGGGACCAGGCCGCCAGCCTGCTCGACTGGGGGTTCGCCCTGGACCGCAACTCCGGCGTCGGGGCCCTGTAGCCGCAACCCGTTCGAGACCTCGGCGCGTCCTGGAGTAGACGCCCGCCGCCTACTGTCGTCGCTCGTGGCCCTGCGACGCGCGTTGATGATCGCGGTGGCGATGTCCGCCGCAGTGGCGACGGCCCTGGCCCCGGCGGTCACCGCCGAACCCGTCGTCGGCCCCGCCGCCGCGGTCACCGCGCCCGAGGGGCCGGCTCAGGCCTGGCTGGTGGCGGACATCGACACCGGGAAGATCCTGGCCGGCAAGGACCCCTACGGCGTGCACGCACCCGCGAGCACCATCAAACCGTTGCTGGCGATGGTGGTGCTCGACAACCTCGCGCCGAACGCCGCGGTGCGCGCCACCGCGGCGCACACCCAGGTCGAATGTTCTTGTGTGGGACTGGTTCCGGGACAGGTGTACACGGCACGGCAACTGCTCGACGGGCTGTTGATGGTGTCGGGCAATGACGCCGCGAATCTGCTGGCCGACATGCTCGGCGGCTACCGCGCGACCATCGCCCGGATGACGGCGAAGGCCGCCAGCCTGGGCGCCCGGCACACCCGGGCGATGTCGCCGTCGGGCCTGGACGGCCCGGGCTGGGAAACCCTGACCAGCCCGCACGACCTCGCGCTG
This sequence comes from Acidobacteriota bacterium, assembly GCA_022708865.1. Classification (GTDB taxonomy): domain Bacteria; phylum Actinomycetota; class Actinomycetes; order Mycobacteriales; family Mycobacteriaceae; genus Mycobacterium. The sequence continues at coordinate 8,227 of JAKIXW010000014.1, read as the reverse complement.
ATCTACCGGGCGGCGCTGACCTACCCGATCATCGCCCAGATCATGCGGCAGCCGACGGCCCAGTTCCCCGACCGGGGCGGCTACAAGGCACTCACCGCACAGAACAAGTTGCTGGCGCGTTACCCCGGCGACCTCGCCGGGAAAACCGGCTACACAGATCTGGCCGGGGACACCTTCGTCACCGTCGCCCAGCGCGACGGCCGGCGCCTGGCGGTGGTGCTGATGAAGGGCGACGGCCCGCTGTGGGACCAGGCCGTCGGCCTGCTGGACTGGGGATTCGCCCAGCCGCGCTGAGCATCCGCGCTGACCGAACGGCGCCGAACGTGGGCCCCACGCACGCAATTCCCGACTCCGGCAGCCATAGGACCCACACTCGTCGCGCCGGCCGGCTCAGAGTTCGGCGAAGGCCCGCACCGGGAACGTGCCGAAACCCTCGATGGCCGGGGGCGCGGCGGTGAACCGGGCGCCGGATAACGGCAGCGCACCCAGGTTGGTCAGGTGTTCGACGACGTGCACCCCGGCACCGAGCAGCAGCGTGTGGGCCGGCCGCTCACCGCCGGACTCGGTGTCGTCGATGTTGACCGAGTCGATGCCGACCAGCACCGCCCCCGCATCGATCAGGTACATCGCACCGTCGGCGCTGAGATACGGTGCACCCGAACCGTATTCAGCCGACCCGAAGTTCCGGTCCCAGCCGGTGTGCAACAGCACCGCCGCGCCCTGCAGATCCCGGCCGGCCAGCAGGTCCACCCCGATCCCCCGGCCCGGCAGTTCGGTCAGGTCGTACACCTCGGCGGGCAGCCCGACCAGGGTGGCCAGATCCAGGCCGGCCAGGTCGGCGCCGTCGGCGTAGCGATGGAACGGCGAATCCAGGTAGGTGCCGGTGTTCCCGATCATCGTGATGACGTCCATCGCGAATTCGGTTCCCGGGGCGTACTTGTCGCGGGACTGTTCCCGGGTCAGATGCGGGGTGATCGTCGGCGCGGGCAGACCCGGATAGGTGTTCAGCCCGGCCCGGATGCGATGACTAAGATCGACAATGGATTTCGCGGTCACAGGTATACGACTCCTTCGAGCATCACCAGATCGGGTTGGTTCAGGGCCCCGGGCTGGCGCGGGTCGGACCGGAAGCACAACAGGTCGGCGCGCGCACCGTGTTCGATACCACTGCGGCCCAGCCAGTTTCGCGCGTTCCACGACGCCGCGCCCAGCGCGTCGTGTGGACTCATCCCGACGCCGTGCAGTGCGCACACCTCGTCGGCGATCCGGCCGTGGGCGACCATGCTGCCGGCGTCGGTGCCCGCGTAGATCGCCACCCCGGCCTCCCGCGCCGCCCCGACCCGGGCCCGGCACGACGCATAGAGATCGCGCATGTGCTTGGCGTAGGTGGGGTATTTCGTTGCGGCGTCGGCGATGCCGGGGAAGTTGTCGATGTTGATCAGGGTGGGCACCAGGGCGGTGCCGCGGGCGGCCATCATCGCGATGGTGTCGTCGGTCAGTCCGGTGCCGTGCTCGATGCAGTCGATGCCGGCGTTGATCAGGCCGGGCAGCGCATCCTCGCCGAACACGTGGGCGGTCACTCGCGCACCGTTGGCGTGCGCGGCGTCGATGGCCGCGGCGAGCACGTCGTCGGACCACAGCGGGGCCAGGTCCCCCACCGCGCGGTCGATCCAGTCGCCGACCAACTTGACCCAGCCGTCACCGAACCGGGCCTGCTCGGCGACCACATCGGGCAGTTGCGATTCGTCCTCGATGTCGATGGGCAGACCGGGGCTGTACCGCTTGGGCCGCGCGATGTGCCGGCCCGCCCGGATGATGCGCGGCAGATCGGCCCGTGCATCGAGGCTGCGAGTATCCACCGGGGACCCCGCATCCCGCAGCAGCAGCGCGCCGGCGGCCCGTTCAACCTCGGCCTGTTCGACCGCCTCGTCGAGCGAGGTGGCGCCGTGCACCCCCAGCCCGATATGACAGTGTGCGTCGACCAGACCCGGAATGATCCAGCCGTCATATCCATCGGCGCCGAACACCGTCGTCGCATCCGCGATCGGTTCGGCGCAGAGCAGCCCGTCGCGTACCCACCAGTCCGCCGGCTCGCCGCCCGGCAGGACGGTGCCCCGGACGTGCAGCGGGCCGCGCACCTACTTCTGGCCCGGGAACTTCAGCTTGGACAGGTCGAAATCGGCCAACCCGGGCGGCAATTCGTCGAGCCCGGGTGGCATCTGGGACAGGTCGGGGAAACCGCCGGGCATTCCGGCTACCAGCGGGTTCCGCGCCTTCGGCGGCGTCGGTCCCCGGCCACCCTTCTTGCCCTTGCCCTTGGCGTTCTTGCGGTTCTTCGACGACTTGCGCGCACCGGGGAAGCCGAAGCTGCCGGCCATCTGCGACATCATCTTGCGGGCCTCGAAGAACCGGTCGACCAGCTGGTTGACCTCAGAGACGGCGACACCCGAACCGTTGGCGATCCGCAGCCGCCGGGACGCGTTGATGATCTTCGGGTCGGCGCGCTCCTGCGGCGTCATGCCACGGATGATGGCCTGCACCCGGTCCAGGTGACTGTCGTCGACGGCGGCCAGCGCGTCCTTCATCTGTCCCGCACCGGGCAGCATGCCGAGCAGGTTGCCGATCGGCCCCATCTTGCGGATGGCCAGCATCTGCTCGAGGAAGTCCTCCAGGGTCAGTTCGCCGGAGCCGATCTTGGCGGCGGCCTCCTCGGCCTTCTGCTGGTCGAAGACCTGCTCGGCCTGCTCGATGAGGCTCAGCACGTCGCCCATTCCCAGGATGCGCGACGCCATCCGGTCCGGGTGGAAGACGTCGAAGTCCTCGAGCTTCTCGCCGGTGGACGCGAACATGATGGGGACGCCGGTGATCTCGCGGACCGACAGCGCGGCGCCGCCGCGGGCGTCGCCGTCCAGCTTGGTCAGCACGACGCCGGTGAACCCGACACCGGCGCCGAAGGCCTCGGCGGTGGCGACGGCGTCCTGACCGATCATCGCGTCCAGCACGAAGAACGTCTCGTCGGGTTGGACCGCGTCACGGATGGCCGCGGCCTGCGCCATCAGGACGTCGTCGATGCCCAGCCGGCCCGCGGTGTCGACGATGACGACGTCGAACATGTGCGACTTCGCGTGCTCGAGGCCGGCCGCGGCCACCGCAACGGGGTCCCCGGCGCCCGCACCGCCGGTGTCCGCGGACTGCGCCGAGGTCCCCGGATGGGGCGCGAAGGTGACCACGCCGGCGCGCTCGCCGACGATCTTCAGCTGGTCCACCGCGCCCGGGCGCTGCAGATCGCAGGCGACCAGCAGCGGGGTGTGGCCCTGCCCCTTCAACCACTTCGCCAGCTTGCCGGCCAGGGTGGTCTTACCGGCGCCCTGCAGGCCGGCCAGCATGATGACCGTCGGCGGATTCTTGGCGAACTGCAGTTGCCGGGTCTGGCCACCGAGGATCCCGATGAGCTCGTCGTTGACGATCTTGACGACCTGCTGGGCCGGGTTGAGTGCGCCGGACACCTCCGCGCCCTTGGCGCGTTCCTTGATGCGGCCGACGAAGTTGCGCACGACGGGCAGCGACACATCGGCCTCGAGCAGCGCCAGGCGGATCTCCCGGGCGGTGGCGTCGATATCCGCGTCGGTCAGCCGGCCCTTGCCGCGCAGACCCGACAGCGCTCCGGTCAACCGGTCGGAAAGGGATTCAAACACCTGGCCAGCCTAATGGGTCGGCCGGTCGAGCCTGCGCGGACGCGGTCCGGATCGATCGGGGTGATCCGGTAACGCTGGTCACCCCACCACCGAATACATCGCCAGAGGAACGACGACCCGACGGGGGCGGTATGGAGTTTCGACGCATCATCATGGCGGCCCTGTCGGCGGCCACGGTTCCGGCCGTGCTCACCGGCTCGTTGGCCTCGGCCGCACCCGGCCCGGACCCGGCCGCCCGGGCCGACGCCGCCGTCGCGCGCGCCGACAGCATGGTCGGATCCGACTTCGGCGGTGATTTCGGCTGCGGTGTGTTCGTCGCGGCGGCCTTCGGGGTCCCCGGCATCGGCTACGACACCGCCAAGCTGTTCCACGACGCGCTCGCCGCCCAGAACAAGATCAACATGACGCCGAACCCGCCGCGCGGCGCCCTGGTGTTCTCGGAGAGTTCCTGGGACCGCGGCGCCGGTCACGTCGACATCGCGCACGGGGACGGCACCTACGTATCCGGCGGCGTGGGCGGCGGCGGACCGACTGTCCAGGTGCTCCGGACCTGGAACCCGTCCCCCGGGGCGCGGTACCTGGGCTGGGCGTTCGCGCCCTGGTGACTCAGCCCACCACGTCGGTGTCGGCGGCGGGCTTGACCGGCGGGGTCGGCAGCACCGCGAACAGGTCGCGCTCGAGCGACTCCCGGATATCGCCCTGCGACAGCGCCGGCACCACGATGCCGAACGCGTCCACCACCGTCGAACCCAGTGTGGTCACCTTCGCCCAGGAGATGTCGACGCCGGCGCGTTCGAACGCCCCGGTGAGGCGGGCCAGCAGACCCGGCCGGTCCATCGCCCGGATCTCCACCACCGGCTGATCGGCCCCCGGCCCGTCGTGCCAGATGACGCGCGGCGGCGCCGACACCCGGTTGACCGGAACCGCGTCCGGAATGTCCCCGGCGCGACCCTTTGCGGTGGCCGCATCGTGGTCACGCTGCTCGAGCGTGCCCATTACGTCCAGTTCCCCGGCCAGCGCCAGGATCAACTGCTGGCGCAGCAGCTCGGCCGGTGGCGGCGACCCGAAGTGCGGTGAGACCACGAACGTGTCGATCGCCGAACCCTCGTAGCTGTTCACCGACGCCGAGTGCACCCGCAGCGAGTTGAGCGCCATCACCCCGGCGGCCCGCGACAGTGCGCCCCGGCGATCCGGGCCGGTCATGGTGACGTTGTAGATGTAGGAACCGTCGCCGGGAACCAGCTCGACGTGCACGCCGTCCTGTTGGGCCGCCAGTTCGAGCAGTCGCGGGTCCACCGGATCGGCGTGTGGCAATGACTCACCGGCCATCAGCAGCTGGCACCGCCGCACCAGGTCACCGATCAGCGAGGCCTTCCAGTCGCCCCACACGCCGGGACCGGTGGCCAATGAATCCGCCTCGGCCAGCACCTGCAGCAGTTCCAGCAGCACCGAATCCCCGTCGAGGGTGGCGACGACGCCCGCGATGGTGGCGGGATCCTGCAGATCCTTGCGGGTCGCGGTGTCCGGGAGCAGCAGGTGGTAGCGCACGATCGCCGAGAGCAGTTCCACATCGGAGGGCCACAGCCCCAACCGGGTGCCGATCTGCACCGCCAGCTCGGCGCCGATGACGCTGTGGTCGCCGCCGCGGCCCTTGCCGATGTCGTGACACAGCGCGCCCAGCAGCAGCAAATCCGGCCGCGCCACCCGGGTAGTGAAAGTCGCTGCGCGCGCGACGGTTTCGATGAGATGACGGTCGACCGTCCAGATGTGTACCACGTCGCGGGGCGGCAGGTCGCGCACCGCGCCCCACTCCGGGAACAGCCGGCCCCACAGCCCGGTGCGATCCAGCGCCTCCACCGTGGACACTGCGGCGGCCCCGGCCGCGAGCATCACCAACAGATCCTTGAGCGCCTGGCGCGGCCACGGGGTGCGCAATTCGGGCGCCGAGGCCGCCAGCCTGCTCAGCGTGGCGGCCGACATCGGCAGGCCGGTGGTGGCCGAGGCCGCCGCTACCCGCAGGATCAGGCCCGGATCGCGTTCCGGCCGGGCGTCGCGGGCCAGGATGACCTCACCGTTGAACTCCAGCACACCCTCGTCCAGTGGCCGGCGCGCCGGCCGACGCAGCGCGGACAATCCTTTGCGCGGCAACGCATTTCCCGCAGTGCGCAGACCCGCGTCGACGTAGTAGCTGATGGTTCGCGCCGCGTCGGAGAGCACCCGGGCCAGATCGAACCGGTCACCGATTTGCAGTGCGGCCCCGATCTCGTCGGCGAACTGGGCCAGCAGCTGGTCGCGGCCACGGGCGGAGACCCGGTGCAGTTCGGTCCGCACGTTGAGCAGGGCCAGGTGCGCACCGCCGAGGGAGCCGGTGGGCGAGGCCGGCGATTGGCTCGGGTAGACGTCGGCGAGCTGCGCGATGGCCAGTGCGTTGAGCAGTTGGACGTCGCGCAGTCCACCGCGGCCGCTCTTGAGATCCGGTTCGGCGCGATGGGCGATCTGGCCGCTGCGCTGCCATCGTGCTTCCGTCTCGGCCACCAGCGCGTCGAACCGGGACGCGATGCCGGTCCGCCACTGCCGGCGCGCCCCACCGATCAGCAGCCCGGACAGCTCGGCGTCACCAGCGATGTGCCGGGCCTCGAGCATCGCCAGGCCGGCCGAGATGTCCTCGTTGGCGACAGTCAGCGCCTCCGGCACGGTGCGCACACTGTGGTCGAGCCGAATATTGGCGTCCCACAACGGATACCACAGCGACTCGGCCACCCCGGCGACAACATCGGCCGGCATGTCGTCGTGCACCAGGGTCAGGTCGAGATCCGAGTACGGGGCAAGTTCGCCACGGCCCAGACCACCGGTCGCGACGATGGCGAATCCACTGGTCGACGTGACACCGATGTCGGCGGCCTTGGTCGTCAGCCAGAACTCGTAGAGGTCACTGAGCGCATCCCGCAGCCCGGCCGAATCCAGTTGACGCAGGCTGCCGTTGAGCAACTGGCGCACCGCGGTCGACAGGTCGTCGGCCGGCCGGGTGGAGGTCCGGCCCGTTGCCGTCGAGGCCGATTGGGACGCCGCAGACGATCCCGCCGCCGGAACCTCCCCTGGGGAGGCGCCGGCGGCGGGCTCTGGTGTCTTCGTCATGTCGTCTCCCTCATCGGTTGCCTTGTTGTCCACCGGAGCCGAGGCACCGGGGAGACGGGTTCAGAAGTTGTTCTGCATCAAAGGGCGTCGGTCCCACGCTCCCCGGTGCGCACGCGCACCACGGTGTCGACGGGACTCACCCAGACCTTGCCGTCGCCGATCTTGCCGGTGCGGGCGGCCTGGACGATGACGTCCACCACCTTGTCCACGGCGGCGTCGTCGACCACGACCTCCACGCGCACCTTCGGGACGAAGTCCACCGAGTACTCCGCACCCCGGTACACCTCGGTGTGGCCCTTCTGACGCCCGTAGCCCTGCACCTCACTGACGGTCATCCCCAGGATGCCCGCCTGCTCGAGACCGGTCTTGACGTCTTCGAGCGTGAACGGCTTGACGATCGCAGTGATCAGTTTCATTTCCCTCATACCTCCGAACGTCCGATGACCGAACCCGTGCCCACAGTGGCGAAGTCGTAGGCACTCTCCGCGTGCTCAGACTCGTCAATACCGGTCGCTTCGTCCTCCCGGTCGAGTCGTAGCCCGATCGTGTATTTCACGATCAACGCCAAGATAGCGGTGCCGATGGCCGAGTACGCCAGAACCGAGAACGCCCCGATCGCCTGCTTGCCCAGCTGCTCCCAGCCGCCGCCGTAGAACAGGCCCGACACCGCCGCCGGCGCCTCGCTGGTGGCCACCAGGCCGACCATCAGGGTGCCGAACAGACCGCCGACCAGGTGGACACCCACCACGTCGAGCGAGTCGTCGAAGCCGAACTTGAACTTCAGGCCGACGGCCAGTGCGCAGACGATGCCGGCGCCGAAGCCGATGATCAGGGCACCGACCACGTTGACCGACGAACAGGACGGCGTGATGGCGACCAGACCGGCCACGATGCCCGACGCCGCACCCAGGGTGGTGGCATGGCCGTCGCGGATCCGCTCGGTGAGCAGCCAGCCCAGCATTGCCGCACCGGTGGCGATGGTGGTGGTGATGAACGTCACGCCGGCGATGCCGTTGGAGCCGATCGCCGAACCGGCGTTGAAGCCGTACCAGCCGAAGAGGAGGAGGCCCGCGCCGGTCAGCACGAAGGTCAGGTTGTGCGGCGCCATCTGGTCCTTGCCGTAGCCCACGCGCTTGCCCAGAACGATGGCGCAGACGAGGCCGGCGACGCCGGCGTTGATGTGCACAACGGTGCCGCCGGCGAAGTCGACCGCACCCAGGGTGTTGGCGATCCAGCCACCCACCGAGTTCTCGGTGACGACCCCGTCGAATGCGAACACCCAGTGCGCGACCGGGAAGTAGACCAGCACCGCCCAGATCGCCGCGAACACCATCCAGGCGCCGAACTTCATCCGGTCGGCCACCGCACCGGAGATCAGGGCGACCGTGATGGCCGCG
>JAKIXW010000149.1 GCA_022708865.1 Acidobacteriota bacterium | reverse complement strand
CTCGGCCGGGGCCACCGGCGTGGGAAAGACCTCGATGACCGGCACGCCGAGGTGCTGTCCGGCCAGCTCAGCCATCGCCTGCACCCGCAGCCCGTGACTGGCACTACTGATCGGCACCACCGCGGTCACCCCGGGCATGTCCTCCCGCCGCCACCGCGCCAGCGTCTGCAACGCGGCGTCACGCAGGTCGGCGCTCAACGGCCCGTCGGCACCGAGCACCTCCGCGACCAGTTCCGGCCAGGCCCCACCGTCGCCCGGCACGACCGCCCGCCCGGTGGCGATCCCGTGAATCCGGCCGGTCCGACCACTCCCCGACGGCCACAGCTTGCGTGGCTCGACGCGGACCGGACGCCGTCGCAGCGATTCGTAGACCAGCCGCACCGTTGCGGCATCCGGCGAAGCGCCGGGAAAGGGCAGCTCCCCGGTGCACACCGAACACCGGCCGCAAGGAGCCGCGGCCGGATCGTCGAGGGCCTCAGTGAGCAGGCGCATGAGGCACTGCCGGCCGGCAGCATAGTCGGCCATGATGGCCGCCTCGTGCTCGCGCACCTCCACGATCCGCCGGTACTTCTGAGCATCGAAGACCCACGGCTGACCGGTGGCGACCCATTGGGTGCCCCGCTTGTCGACGGCACCGTCGACCTGCAGTTGCTTGAGCAGGACCTCCACCCTGCCCTTCGAGCGGGCCAGGGCATCCACGAGTTCGGCCGTCTTGCGGGGCCCGTCGGCCAGCAATGCCAGCAGGCTGCGTGCCATATCGGGATCCGGCAGCGTCGCGGTGGCGAACCAGTCCCACACCTGCCGGTCACTCTCATCGGCAGGCAGCAGGACTCCGACAGCAGAATCGAGCGCGCGGCCGGCCCGCCCGACCTGCTGGTAGTACGACACCGGTGAGTCCGGCGACCCGACGTGGAGGCAGAACGCCAGGTCGGGCTTGTCGTAGCCCATCCCGAGCGCAGATGTGGCCACCACTGCCTTGATCGAGTCCGCCCGCAGCCTCACCTCGATCGCCTCCCGGACATCGGGAGGCGTCTGCCCTGTGTAGGGCTCGACATCGTGACCGCGCTCCTGCAGGAAGGCAGCCAGCTGCTGGACGGTCGCCACAGTGAGCCCGTAGATGATCCCGGAACCGTCGACGGTCGACAGGAACTCGTCGACCCAGGCGAACCGTTGCGCGAAGTTCAGGTGCGGGACCACCGCCAGCCGCAGCGACTGCCGGGCGAGCGGCCCGCGGATGACCGTGGTGGTAGGTCCGAGTTGCTCGGCCAGGTCAGCGGTCACCCGGGCCGTGGCGGTCGCGGTCGTCGCCAGGACCGGTGTGCTCGCATCGAGATCGAGGAGCAGCCGGGCGATCCGCTGGTAGTCGGGCCGGAAGTCGAATCCCCAGTCCGAGATGCAGTGCGCCTCGTCGATGACCAGCAGGCCGCTGGACGCCAGGAGCGGCATCGCCCGCTCGCGAAACTGCGGGTGTGCCAGCCGCTCCGGTGAGACCAACAGCACGTCGATCTCGTCGCGGTCCAACCGCTCGAAGACCTTATCCCAGTCGGTCTTGTTCGAGGAGTTGACGGTGGCCGCCCGCACGCCGATGCTCTCGGCGGCGGTCACCTGATCGCGCATCAGGGCAAGGAGCGGGCTGATGACGATGGTCGGTCCCGCCCCGGCATCGCGGCGCGCCAGCGTGGCCGCCCAATAGACCGCCGACTTCCCCCATCCCGTGGCCTGCACGACCAGCACCCGCTGCGCCCCGTTGAGCAGGGCGGTGACCGCCTCCACCTGCCCCGGACGAGGGGTGGCGTGCGGCCCGGCCATCGCGGCCAGGACGGCCTGCAGCGCCGCGGCTGCCTCTTGTGTGCTCATTGAATGGGCGCATCGAAGTAGGTGTCCGGGAAGGGTTCGTCGGCGAGGGTGTAGTGCCACCACTCCTCCGCGAGGTTGGTGAAACCGGCCGCGGTCATCGCGTCGAGCAGGACGTCCCGGTTGGCCCGCTGCCGGGCTGTCACCTTCGTATTGGCTGTGGCCGACAACGGGTCGAAGCAGTCGAACCCGGTCCCCATGTCCACTGAGGTGTCGGGGAACCGCTGCCTGACCGGTGCGGTGCAGTCGACCAATGGGTCGCCCACCGACCACTGTGGACTGACGCCGGCCCCTTTCGGGATCAGGGTGAGATCGACGGTGGAGCCACGCGTGTGCCCGCTCTTCTCCAAGATGTAGCCCTGCGGGAAGAGCACATCTTTGGCCAGCCGTGGATAGAACTCCGCCCGCGTCACGTCATCGTCGGGGTCCTGGGCCCACACCACGAAATCGTCGACTGCCCGCTGTGGGCGATAGCAGTCGTACACCTTGAGCTGGTACCCCGACTCCGCGACGTCGGCGGCCACGGCAGCCAGCGCGCGCGCAGCCGGTTGGGTCAGCCAGCACGAGGCCTGGTCATACCCGGCCACCGGCCGGCCGACGAAGTTGTGCTCCCCGTGATACCGCATCTCCTGCACGATCTCGGGCGCCACGTCCGCCAGTGCCACGAAGCTCGCGGGCATGCTCGCCGACGGGCTGCTCACCACCTGTGGTGATGCTTGTTGGCTGCAGGCCACCATCGCCATCGCGGCCCCGGCGAGCACCGGGCGACTCCACCTCATGGCGCCGCGGCCAGGCACACGGCGGGCAGCGGGAACCATCGCAGATGCTCAAAGTCCGGCGTGAGGTGGGCGACAGTGAGATCGGGCTCGGGCAGCCCCCCGAGCAGCTCCTCCGCCTGGCTCAAGTAGTCGGCCAGCGCGGACTCGGTCGCCCGCGGATGATCCGATGGATAGGTCAGCTCACCATCCTCGCCGTATGTCAGGTCAGCAAGGCGCAGGGGCGGTTCGGCCACACCCCGGCGGTGATGCCACAGGCCCGTCACCACGTCAAATCGGTAGAGGGGCAGCAATCGCTGCCCGTGGCGAGCGATCAGGTCGACCGCAGCCAGGATGTAGGCGAACACCGCCTCGGAGATGAAGAAGTTGAAGGACACCCGGACCCAGCCCGGCTTGATCCCTTCACAGCCACCGGTGATCTCGCGTTCAAACTCATGCGAGGTCGCCAGATCAATGCCCAGCAGTCGATGACCGTAGGGTCCGGCGCAGGAGCAGCCGCCCCGCGACTGGATGCCGAACAGGTCGTTGAGGACCGAGACGACGAAGTTGTGATGCAGGTAGCCACCCTGACTGCGGATGACAAAGGAGGTGATGGACAGCCGGTCCGCGTGGACGTTGCCGAGGATCTCGATCGCGGGGTTGACCCCCCACACCTGCACCGCGCGGCGCACGAAATCGCGCTCGTGGGCATTGATCACGTCGGTGGTGACCGCGGCCTTCAGCTGGAAGACCAGACCGGCGCGGATCGATCCCAGGATGCCCGGGGTGCCGGCCTCCTCCCGGTGTTCGGCATCGGCGAGGTAGCGGTGCTGGTCGGGATTCACGTAGGCGACGGTGCCACCACCGACCACGTCCGGCACGCTGTTGGTGAACAGCTCGCGGCGCGCGATGAGCACCCCGGCCGCCCCCGGTCCCCCGACGAACTTGTGCGGACTGAGGAACACGGCATCCTTGGCGATGGCGGGATCGCCGGGCGCCATGTCGATGTCGACGTAGGGTCCGGCGGCCGCGTAGTCCCAGAACGCCAGGGCGCCGTGTTCGTGCAGAACCCGGGTGACGGCATCGACGTCGGTGATGATGCCCGTGACGTTGCTGGCCGCGCTGAACGAGCCGATCTTCAGCGGTCGATCGACGAATCGACCCAGTTCGGCCCGCAGCTGCGCGATGTCCACATGGCCGTCGCGGTCCTCGTGGATAGTCACCACGTCGGCGATCGACTCCCGCCAGGGGAGTTCGTTGCTGTGGTGCTCGAACGGGCCGATGAACACGACCGGGCGTTCCCGCGCCGGGATGAGCGCTTGCAGCCCGTACCGCTGGTCGAGGTCGGCCGGCAGCCGCAGATTGAGCACTCCGACCAGCTTGTCGATGGCACCGGTGGCGCCGGATCCACAGAAGATCACGCAGGTGCTGTCATCACCGTGGACGGCCTGCCGGATCAGCGCCCGGGCATCCTCGCGCAGGCGGGTCGTCTGCAAGCCCGTGCCGCTGGATTCGGTGTGGGTATTGGCGTAGCGCGGCAACACCTCACGCTCCACGAAGTCCTCGAGAAAGGTCAGTGCGCGCCCGCTGGCGGTGTAGTCCGCGTAGGTGATCCGGCGCGGACCGAACGGCCCGGGCAAGACCTCGTCATCTCCGATCACGGCCGCCCGGATCCGCTCCAGCAAGGGGGCGGCGGGCAGGTCAGCGGCTTTGGCAGGAACGACGGGCACCATGGCCACAGCGTAGGCTCAGCACGACCACATGTGCGGCGTCAGTGAGTCAGCCCAGCAGGTCGCTGCCCAGCGTGGCACCCCAGGCCTGGGCCCGGTCGAGTTCACCGTCGGCCAGCGGCCCCTTCATGTCCACGACGGTGAAACCCTGCGCCCTGGCCAGTCGTTCGCCGCCGAGTTTCAGCAGCCGTTTCTCCACTGCGTTCGACGCATGGTCCATGGCCACCACCGGACCGGGCGCCGAACTGCGGGTGTCGAAGGCGACCACCTTGACCTTGGGCGGCAGCCGCAGCCCCGTCAGCCACTCCCGAAGGCCGCGGCCGGAACTGACCAGCGGCTCGTCGGTGGCCTTTGCGGCCGTCTCCCGCGTGGTGGGTCGCGGCATGGTCCAGGCATGGTTCGGGCAGCCCGCCACCACCAGTGAGATCTCGGCACCCACCACGTCCGGGGCGACCCCGACCTCCACCGCGCTGGCGCTCACGCCGGCCTGTTCCAACCCCCGGGCGATGGCCTGGGCCACATCCCGGTTGTCCCCGAACATCGACTCGTACACCACCAGCGCCTGCACGGCTCCAAACTACGCCGCTGGCGGTGCTGCCGGCTCGGCCAGCGTCTTCCCGGCCGCGTCTGTGCCCACCGGGGTAGGCGGCGGCCCGCCCTCCCCGCTGGATCCACGTCCTTGCCGGTCACCCAGAGGTTCCGGTGGCACTTCAACCTGCGCCCCGAAGGACGCCGCCGGAGTCACAGTGCTGGATGCCGGTTGCGCGCTGACGAGCAGCCCGCCAGCTGCCAGCAGCAGTGCGAATGTCCCCACAGAGCTTTTCGTGATCATGTCGACTCAGGCATTCAGGCACGTGGCCGCAGCAGTGATGGTCTGTGCCGCCGCGGTCGTGTTCTGGTAGGCGACAATCCAGCCGTTGCCGGATTGGAACGTGCTCACCAGATGCACTCCGAAGATGGACGTCGTCCCGCCTCCGCTGAGGATCTGGGTACCGGCCGGGCACTGGACCGCGATTCCGGCCGTGCCGTTGGCCGCGATCGGCCCTGTGTTCGACACCAGCTGGGTCGGACCGACCTCTCCGGCGCGCACCGATCCGTCGACGATCTTGGCGCTGGTCACGGCGTTGTCGGCAAGTTTGCCTGTCGTCACCGCCGCGTCGGCGAGCTTGGTCGTGGTGACCGCCGCATCCGCCAGTTTGATGGTCGTCACTGCGGCGTCGGCGATCTTCGTGGTCGTGACCGCATTGGGCCCGATGACCGGATTGGGATACGTGCCGGTCAGATCGCCACCGGCCGGCCCTACCGGGGCGGCGGACTGCGCCGACAACACACTCAACCCGGGTGCGCGGGCGGTGATGGCCTTGTTGGCCTGGTTGCGTGCGATCTTCTTGACGGTGGACTTCTTCACCGCTTGGGCGCTGGACTCCGTGGGGGCCGCCGCCGCAACTCCGGCCACCCCGATACCGACGATCGCCAGCGATGCGACCACTGCTGGCGAGGGCCACAGTCGCGAGTTCCGTGTGATCATGTCTACCTGCCTCTGATAAGGGCCCGCGACTCCAGACGCCGCAAGCAAGGGCAACTATACCGGCCGGCGTCACCATTGCGTCACGGCTGACCCTTGCGCCGCCGCTGGCAGGGTGCGCACACTGGTGACGAGTGGGGCCAATGACGAGTTGAGGTCATGACCAGGACAGGCACCTTCAGCGATGACAGCAGCGACCCGTTGCTGATCGCGTTCCTGCCCGATCGACCACTGAGCCTGTCCCTGCTCGACGGTTTCCGCCTGTTATCCGGGGAGCGGCAGGTCATCCTGCCTCCGGCGTGTGAGCGCCTCCTTGCATTGCTGGCCCTCAATGGGCGCTGCAGCCGGTCGCGAGCCGCCGGCTGTCTTTGGCCCCAGGCGCGCGAGCATAAGGCGCTGGCGTGCCTGCGGACCTGCATCTGGCGCTGCAATCACACCGCAGACCTCGTCGCCGCTGGGCCGAGGACCGTCGAGCTGGCTGCTGACGTCCATGTTGACGTTCGGGAACATCTAGCGCCTGCCGGAGACCTGCTGCCCGGCTGGGACGACGAGTGGCTCGTGGCTGAGCGGGAGCGGTTGCGCGAGGTGCACCTGCAGCACCTCGACGGCCAGATCGACGACCTGGTGCAGAGCCATCAGTTCGGCCCGGCACTGCAGGTGGCCTGGCGCAGCATGGCCATCGACCCCCTGCGCGAAGTCACCCACCGCGCGATTATCGGCATTCACCTCGCCGCCAGCGACCACGCGGCGGCGGTGCGCGCCTACCATCGATGTCGCTCCCTCTTGCTGGCCGAGCTGGACGTCGAACCCTCGGCCGAGACAGCGCGCCTGCTTGACCGGGTACGCGCGCGTACGGGCTGAGCAGAGCGCGACGTCTGGCACTGTAGGAACCGTGACACGTGATCGCTCCACCGATGAGGGCCAGCTTCGCCTGGCCGTGCTCATCGACGCCGACAACGCCCAGGCGTCCGTGATCGAGGATCTGCTGGCCGAGGTCGCCCGGTTCGGGGATGCGATCGTGCGGCGGATCTATGGCGATTTCACCGCACCCACCAGCGCCGCCTGGAAGAAGGTCCTCCAGCGCAACGCCATCAAACCGGTTCAGCAGTTCGCCTACTCCCGCGGCAAGAACGCCACTGACAGCACCCTGATCATCGACGCGATGGACCTGTTGTACACGGGCAACTTCGACGGGTTCTGCCTGGTGACCAGCGACAGCGATTTCACCGGGCTCGCCACCCGGCTGCGGGAAGCCGGGCTGATGGTCTATGGCTTCGGGGAACGCAAGACTCCTGAAGCCTTCCGCAATGCGTGCCACCGGTTCGTCTTCGTCGAGGTGCTGCGCGAGGCCGATAATGCGGACTCCAGCCCGGGACCGAAGCAGGCCCCGAAGAAGGCAGGCAAGTCTGAGGAGACACCGTTTCCGAAGAAGTTCGTGATGACCGCCCTCGAGCAGTCGGTGGACGACGCCGGCTGGGCGAACCTGGGCACCTTCGGCAGCTACTTGGTCAAATTGCAGCCGGACTTCGACCCCCGGTTGTACGGCTACAAGAAACTCTCCGACCTCGTGCGCTCGCGCACCGACCTGTTCCAGACCGAGGAGCGCCAGGACGAAGGGTCACGGCAGCGCGACATCTACGTGCGCGCCAAGTAGTCACTCGCGGTGTCGCCAGGCGCGCCAGGCCCCGGTGCACCACAGTGCCCAGACCACCAGGACCGGCTGGAACAGCAGTCGCGCTGCCCGGGCGGCATCGGAATCAAGCCCGAACGCTGCCTGGCCGGTGAGGAACTGCGACACGTTGCCGGGGAAGATGACCACGAAGAACGCCGCCAGCAGCCAGCCCACCTGGACGCGCCATCTCGGCGCAGCGACCAGGGCCACCGCGAAACCCAGTTCGATGACCCCCGACACTACGATCACGGCCCGGGGCGCGGGCATCCAGGGTGGCACTTGGGCCAAGAACGACTCCCAGGCCAAGAAGTGCCCGACCCCTGCCACGGCAAGGAAGAGGGCCAGGACCCATCGACTCACTGTGGCCGCCATGCGACCACTGTGTCAGGTGGTCCTGCCGGCGGTCGGTGGAAGGGGGCGCGTTCCCAGCCGGTTCTCGCATGGGAGCAGGCAAGCGGGTGTCAGTGTCCTGATGCTCTCCGCTGCGCCGCAGTTCCGGCTGCTTTTCAGGCGCTGGCCGGACTGGCGATCGTGGGCATGATTGTCGGCACCATCGATGCAGCCGACCGCAGCATGTACGAGCGCAAGGGCCGCCGCGTCAGGACCCGCCGGCCTTACGACGATGCATCTGAACCCCGCTGACCGGGCCGTGCGTGTCGGGACCCTTTTCCTTGGCGTGCTCTTTGTGCTCCACCGAGTCGTGCGACTTCTTGCGGTCCAGCGCCTCGCGCATCTTGGCTTTGATGTCTTCGTTATCCGTCATCACCGCTCCTATCGACCCCTTCAGCCTGCCACACCTGCCTAGGGCGTGTCTGGTAATCGTTCATAACCAGAACAGAACGATCGAGGCCAGCAGGATCCCGCTCCGGTAGTTGCGGGCGGTTTTGTCGTAGCGGGTGGCGATTCCGCGCCATTGTTTGAGCCTGTTGAAGCACCGTTCGACGACGTTGCGGCGCCTGTACATCCCGGTGTCGAAGTTGGGTGGCCGGCCGCCGCCGGTACCGCGTTTCTGGCGGGCTGTGATCTGGTCGCTGCGCTGCGGGATCACGGTAGGGATGCCTCGCTCGCGCAGCGCTTCTCGGGTGGATGGGTGGGAGTAGGCCTTGTCCGCCAGCAGGCTGTCCGGGCGTTTGCGGGGTCTGCCTGCGGTGGGAACTGCGATCTGATCGAGCAGCGGCAGCAGTTGCGGGTTGTCCCCTGCCTGGCCGCCGGTCAGACGCACCGCCAGCGGCCGGCCGGCACCGTCCACAGCAACGTGTGCTTTCGTTGTGAATCCACCGCGTGACCTGCCCAAACAATGATCATCCGGCTCGGGCCAGGAATTCTTGTAATTCGGTTGGGCCCCCTTTTTGATCTCGGGGCGGATCGGCGGGCGCGGTCGTGTCGCCCCGTCTGGCCCCGGCCGCGTGCTGATGCGCCCGGGCGATCGTGGAGTCCACCGACACCGTCCAATCTAGGTGCCCTTCGGCGTGCACCTGACCCTGCAGCACCGTCAGCACCTTCTCGAACGTGCCGTCGTTGGACCAGGCGTTGAACCGGTGCCACACCGTCTGAAACGGCGGGAACCGCCAGATGACCGCCTCCAGCACCAGTCGATGATCAGTCCACGGCCTGCCCGCACGCAGCGAACGACCCGGGAACATCGGCTCCAACACAGCCCACATCTCATCGGTCAACACATCACGCTCAGACACGAAACCAGACTGCCCCACCAACCGCACAGAGATTGTCAGACACGCCCTAGGAGCCCCATGCGACAGATCGCCGTGAGCACAGCCCGTCACATCAGTCCCGAGAAGTTCCTGACCCCTGCAATGGTTCAAGTTTCCCCAGCCGCTCGCACTTCCCTGATGGA
>JAKIXW010000148.1 GCA_022708865.1 Acidobacteriota bacterium | reverse complement strand
ACAGCGGCGAGAGGGGGAGTTCCAGGCCGACCGCGTCGACGATGGCCTGCTCGAGATCGACCGCGTCGTCGACCACGTGGCCGACCTCGTCCGCTTCGGTGGTGGCCTCGGTGGCGCTGTCCGGATAGGCGAACAACTCGGTCAGGGGAATGGACACGCTGCCGGTGAACGGCTCCAGACAGCGCGAGCACTGACCGACCGTCGGCGCGGCGACGGCGCCCGTCACCAGGACACCCTCGGCGACGGACTCGAGTCTGAGGTCCAGATCCAGCGGCGCGCCGGCCTCGATCGCCTCGAGGTCCAGGCCGATCCGCGTCGGGCTGGGCACCGTATCGCGGAGCTCGGTCATCGAACCCGGCCGGCGTCCCAGCCGCGCAACGCTGATTACCAGCGGATTTCGGGCAGACATGCGGGCAAGTCTAGTCAAGTCCGCCGACCGCCACGGCGGGGTCCGGTGGTGTCAGGGTGACCGCCGCGTCAGCGAGAGACGTAGTCGTGGGTTCCAGCGGCCGTGCGGAGCTGATGGCGACCGCGGCCGACGGAGCGCAGCGTGCCGTTGAGGTATTCCTCGAATTCGGCCAGCTTGCTGTCGACGTAGATGTCGCATTCGCCGCGCAGCCGGTCGGCCTCGGCGTGCGCGGAGTCGACCAACCGGGTGGCCTCGGCGCTGGCCGTGGCCACCACCTCGGTCTGCGACACCAGGCGCTGCTGCTCCTTGATGCCCTCCTGGACGGCCTTCTCGTAGCTCATGTTGCCGCTCTCGACCAACCGGTCGGCCTCGGCCTTGGCCCGGCCGACACTCGTCTCGTAGTCCCGTTTGGCGGACGAGCTGAGCCGGTTGGCCTCCTCGCGGGCCTCCCCGACCATCTGGTCGCAGTGCGCGCGGGCCTCGGCGACCATCCGGTCGGCGTGCGACTTGGCCTCCGAGAGCATCCGGTCGGCCTCGGCACGGGCGTGCCCGACGGTGGATTCGGCCTCGGTCGTGGCCGCGCCGACCATGCCATCGGCGTGGGCCTTGGCGTCGCGCAGCATTCCGTCGCGCGCGTCCAGCACATCCTGGGCGTCGTCGAGCTCACCGGGGATGGCGTCCTTGATGTCGTCGATCAATTCCAGGACGTCACCGCGGGGAACCACACAGCCGGCGGTCATCGGGACACCGCGGGCCTCTTCGACGATGGCTCCCAGTTCGTCGAGCGCTTCAAAAACTCGGTACACGGCGCACACTCCAGGCGTTCGATTTGGGGTCTAGCTCGGGACCACTTCTGTGATCATTGTGCCTGGTGTTACGTATGTGACTGGATTGGCGACACCGGTGTGTCGCAAAAAAGCGACCAAACGGCAGGGACGGCCGTCTGCGAGGCGCGAATGTGCACCCTTGTGCATTTTCCCGGCCGCGAATTGCATATGGCTGCACCCTCGCGCCCGAGGTTTCAGGCGAGTTTTTCCCGCAACCGCCGATTGACCGCCTCGGGCAGGAGGGCCGAGACGTCGCCGCCGAACGTGGCGACCTCCTTGGCCAGCGACGACGAAACGAACGAATACTGCGGCGTGGTGGCCACGAAGAAGGTGTCGACACCGGCGACGTGCTTGTTCATCTGCGCCATCTGCAACTCGTATTCGAAGTCGGTGCCGGTGCGCAGACCCTTGACGATCGCCGACAGGCCACGCTCCCGGGCGAAGTCGACCACCAGGCCCTGACCGGACTCCACCCGCAGGTTGGGCAGATGCGCCGTGGACTCCGCGATCATGTCGATGCGTTCGTCGACGCTGAACATGCCCTTCTTGTTCGGGTTGATCAGCACCGCCACCACCACCTCGTCGAACTGGGCGGCAGCGCGCTCGAAAACGTCGATGTGTCCTAGGGTGACGGGGTCGAAGGAACCCGGGCAGACGGCGCCGCTCATGGGCTCAGACGGTACAGGGCCGCCGCCCACCGGCACCGAACGGGATGTACTGCCACCGGTCCCTGGTCCCGGCGTCGGGACCCAGGAATCGTTCCGGATCCCGCTGCACGGCATACACACCGAAGATCACGACCGAACCGGCCGGCACCCGGTACCCGTCGACGTCGATGTCCCGCTTGGCCGTTCGCGGGTTCGCCGGACCGGGCGGGCACAGCCGCAGCGACTCGTGCAGTACGGCGACGGTGTACGGCAGCGCCGCGACGTCGGCGGCGGTCAACTCCCGATCACCCAGTGCCGCAACCTCGGCCCGCGCCCGGGACTGCAGATCCGGGTTCCGGCCCAGCTGCCACAGCGCATAGGTCAGCATGGTGGCGGTGGTGTCGTGCCCGGCAGCCAGGAAGACGATCAACTGGTCGCCAACCTCGTTGTCGGACAATCGCTTTCCAACCTGCGGGTATTCTTCTTCGTGAACAACGGTTGCAGCGCTCGGCGCATCGGCAGCCACTCGTCGTGCTCGACGTCGAACAGATTCCGTCCGATCAGCCGCCGCATCTCGGCGTGCGTCGGCACGCGCTCCATGACCGCATCCGACCGCGAGAGCATGTCGTGCCCACCCTGCGGCGAGGTCACCATCACCACAGGTCGGCACCGGCGGTAGCGACCGGATGTCCGACTCTTCTGTCAGGACCATGACATTCCCACCCGGTTGTCAGGCGTCCAACCGGGGCGTACAACCGTTCAGCCCGCGGCGGAACCCTCGCCGTACTCGACCAACTCCAGTCGGGTGTCGCCGTATCTGCGCGGCGTCAGCACCGACCAGTCCGGCGGCCCGTCGAGTTCCGCCGCGGTCGCCGGGCGTTCCACCACCGCAATGGTTCCCGTTACGGCCCAGCCATTTTCGCCGAGCAGCTCGAGCATCCGCTGCACCTCCGCGGTGCTGACATCGTAGGGCGGGTCGGCGAACACCAGATCCATCGGCGCACCGGTACCGGCGAGCACCGCGGCGACGGACCCGCGCCGGACCGTCGCGCCGGCGAGCCCGAGTTCGGTGGCGTTGCGGGCGATGACGGCCGCGGCACGCGGATCGGATTCGACGAACAACGCGCTGGCCGCGCCGCGCGAGAGCGCCTCCAGTCCGAGGGCGCCCGACCCGGCATACAGATCGAGCACCGCCAGCCCGGTCAGATCCAGCCGCGCGGCGAGCACGTTGAACAACGCCTCGCGGACCCGGTCGGTGGTCGGCCGGGTGCCCTTGGCAGGCACCGCGATCCGGCGCCCACCGGCGGCCCCGCCGATGATGCGGGTCAGCTGATCACCGCCAGCAGGTCGCCCCCTTCGACGTGTGCGGTCGGGGCCACGGCGATCCGCTGCACGGTTCCCGCCTTGGGAGCGGTGATGGCCGCCTCCATCTTCATGGCCTCGATGGTGGCGATGGTCTGTCCGGCCTCCACGGTGGCCCCGGTGTCGATGCCGAGCGTCACCACACCGGCGAACGGGGCCGCGACGTGATCGGGGTTGCCCCGGTCCGCCTTCTCGGCGGCCGGCGTGGCTGCGGCGATCGAGCGGTCGCGCACCAGTACCGGACGCAGCTGCCCGTTGAGGATGCACATCACGGTCCGCATGCCGCGTTCGTCGGGTTCGGAGATGGCCTCCAGCCCGATCAGCAGCTCCACACCCTTCTCCAGCTTCACGCGGTGTTCCTCACCGCGGCGCAGCCCGTAGAAGAACTGATTGGCACTGATCTGCGAGGTGTCGCCGTACTCTTCGCGGTGCGCCTCGAACTCGGCCGTGGGTCCCGGGAAGAGCAGCCGGTTCAGGGCGACCTGGCGGTCCACCCCGGCACGGGTCAGCGCCGCATTGTCGCCGTCGGACAGCTCCTGTTCGGGCCGGGCCGGGCCGCGTCCCTGTAATGCCTTGGTGCGCAACGGTTCCGGCCAGCCTCCGGGAGGATCGCCCAGCTCGCCGCGCAGGAAACCGATCACTGATTCGGGAATGTCGTAGCGGGCCGGGTCCGCGGCGAAGTCCTCGGCGGAGACACCCGCACCCACCAGCGCCAGCGCCAGGTCACCCACCACCTTGCTCGACGGTGTGACCTTCACCAGGCGGCCCAGGATGCGGTCGGCGCCGGCGTAGGCGTTCTCGACGTCCTCGAACCGGTCGCCCAGGCCCAGCGCGATGGCCTGCTGGCGCAGGTTGGACAACTGTCCACCCGGGATCTCGTGGGTGTACACCCGGCCCGTCGGCGCCGGTAGCCCAGACTCGAACGGCGCGTACACCTTTCGCAGCGCCTCCCAATAGGGTTCGAGGTCGCACACCGCGGCCAACGACAGCCCGGTGTCGTACTCGGTGTGTGCAGCGGCAGCCACGATCGAGCTCAGCGCCGGCTGGCTGGTGGTGCCCGCCATCGGCGCTGCGGCGCCATCGACCGCACTGGCCCCGGCCTGCCAGGCCGCCAGGTAGGTGGCCAACTGGCCACCCGGGGTGTCGTGGGTGTGCACGTGCACCGGCAGGTCGAACCGTTCGCGCAGCGCCGACACGAGTGTGGTGGCCGCGGGCGCCCGCAGTAGCCCGGCCATGTCCTTGATCGCGAGCACGTGCGCACCGGCATCGACGATCTGCTCGGCCAGTTTCAGGTAGTAGTCCAACGTGTAGAGATTCTCGCTCGGATCCGACAGGTCACCGGTGTAGGACATCGCGACCTCGGCCACCGCCGAACCGGTTTCGCGCACCGCGTCGATCGCGGGGCGCATCGAGTCCACGTTGTTCAGCGCGTCGAAGATCCGGAAGATGTCGACCCCGGTCCGGGCGGCCTCGTCGACGAACGCGTGGGTGACGGTTTCCGGATATGGCGTGTAGCCCACGGTGTTTCGTCCGCGCAGCAGCATCTGCAGGCAGATGTTGGGCATCGCCTCACGCAGTGCGGACAGGCGTTCCCAGGGATCCTCCTTGAGGAATCGCAGTGCCACGTCGTAGGTGGCGCCGCCCCAGCACTCCATCGACAACAACTGCGGGGTCAACCGTGCGATATGACCCGCCACCATCAGCAGGCCGGTGGTGCGGATCCTGGTGGCCAGCAACGACTGGTGCGCATCCCGGAACGTCGTGTCGGTGACCTGCACGCCGCGGGAATCGCGCAACCAGGTCGCGAAGCCGGCCGGGCCCAGCTGGTCGAGCCGCTGCTTGGAGCCGGCGGGCGGCGGGACCGTCAGGTCGACGGCGGGCAGCTTGTCCTGGGGGTAGACCGTCGACGGCCGCTCACCGTGCGGCTTGTTGACCGTCACGTCGGCCAGGTAGTTCAGGATCTTGGTGCCGCGGTCGGCACTGGTGCGTGCGGTGAGCAGCTGCGGGCGCTCGTCGATGAAAGACGTGGTGATGCGCCCCGCCCGGAAGTCCGGGTCGTCCAGAACCGCCTGCAGGAACGGGATGTTCGTCGACACGCCGCGGATCCGGAACTCGGTGACCGCGCGGCGGGCCCGGCGCACCGCGGTGGCGAAATCGGTTCCGCGGCAAGTCAGCTTCACCAGCATCGAGTCGAAATGCGCGGACACCTCCGCACCGACGTTGGTGCCGCCGTCCAGGCGCACCCCGGCGCCGCCCGGGCTGCGGTAGGCCGTGATCCGACCCGTGTCGGGCCGGAACCCGTTGGCCGGGTCCTCGGTGGTGATCCGGCACTGCAGTGCCGCGCCGTGCAGAACAATCGAATCCTGTTCCAGCCCAAGGTCTTCCAGCGACTCCCCGCCGGCCACCCGCAACTGGCTGGACACCAGGTCCACGTCGGTGACCTCCTCGGTCACCGTGTGCTCGACCTGGATTCGGGGGTTCATCTCGATGAACACATGGTTGCCGCGCTCGTCGAGCAGGAACTCCACCGTACCCGCGCACGAGTAGCCGATCTGGCGCGCGAAGGCCACCGCGTCGTCGCAAATTCTCTGGCGCAGAGCGGGATCCAGATTCGGGGCGGGCGCAAGCTCGATCACTTTCTGGTGCCGGCGTTGCAGCGAACAATCGCGTTCGTACAGATGGATGACGCCGTTTTCGCGGCCGGACCCGTCCGCGAGGATCTGGACCTCGATGTGCCGCGGGTTGATCACGGCCTGTTCGAGGAACACCGTGGGGTCGCCGAACGCCGACTCGGCCTCGCGTGAGGCCGCCTCGATGGCTTCGGGCAGCGCCATGGGATGGCTGACCCGGCGCATTCCGCGACCACCCCCGCCGGCGACGGCCTTGACGAACAGCGGGAATTCCATGTCCTGCGCGGCCCGCACCAGCTCGTCGACCGACGACGACGGCGCCGACGAGGTCAGTACCGGCAGGCCGGCCGCCTGGGCCGCCGCGATCGCCCGGGCCTTGTTCCCGGTCAGCTCGAGCACGTCGGCGCTGGGCCCGACGAACGTGATGCCCGCCGCCGCGCACGCCGCGGCCAGGTCGGGATTCTCCGAGAGGAATCCGTAGCCGGGGTAGATGGCGTCGGCCCCACAGGCACGCGCGGTCGCGACGATCTCGTCGACGTCGAGGTAGGCGCGCACCGGGTGACCCCGCTCGCCGATCTGGTAGGACTCGTCGGCCTTGAGGCGGTGCAGCGAATTGCGGTCCTCGTACGGGTACACCGCCACGGTGGCGATGTTCAGCTCGTAGGCGGCGCGGAACGCCCGGATCGCGATCTCACCGCGATTGGCGACCAGAACCTTGGAGAACACTGTCTTCACTCCTCGAGCAATTGGCGGGGCGGTGCCGGGACAACATAAACCGAAACGTACGTCTCGGCGCAACAGTGCGAAAGCTACCCAACACATCGTCGATCTCGGCAGGTTCCGGCAGCAAATTGCGCCGGTCAGATACCCAGGCCACCCCGTTTGACCAATTGCTTTGCGATGACGCCCTTCTGGATCTCGTTGGTGCCCTCACCGACGATCATCAGCGGCGCATCCCGGAAATAACGCTCGACGTCGTACTCAGTGGAATAGCCGTAGCCGCCGTGGACGCGGACGGCGTCGAGCGCGATCTGCATCGCAGCCTCCGAGCAGAACAGCTTGGCCATCCCGGCCTCCAGGTCGACGCGCTCCCCCGAGTCGAACCTCGCGGCCGCCGACAGCAGCAGCGCCCGGGCGGCGGCCAGCCTGGTGCCCATATCGGCGAGCAGGTTACCGACGGCCTGGTGTTCCCAGATCGGCTTGCCGAAGCTCTCCCGGTCCTGGGCGTAGGCCAGCGCGTCGTCGAACGCGGCCCGCGCCACCCCGGTCGCGCGGGCGGCCACCTGCAAGCGGCCGACCTCGAGGCCCTTCATCATCTGGGCGAACCCGCTGCCCTCCGCGGCGCCCAGCAGCGCCCCGGCCGGCGCCCGGCAGTCGTCGAAGTTCAGCTCGCAGGCCTCGACGCCCTTGTAGCCCAGCTTGGGCAGGTCCTTGGAGATCGTGAAACCCTGGGACGGATTCTCCACCAACAGGATCGAGACGCCCCGGTGCGCCGGCCGAGCATCCGGATCGGTCTTGCAGAGCAGGGCGACCAGCCCGGACCGTCGCGCATTGGAGATCCAGGTCTTCGACCCGTTGACCAGGTAATGATCGCCGTCGCGCCGGGCGACGGTGCGCATCGCCTGCAGATCCGAGCCGCCGCCCGGTTCCGTCAGCGCCATCGTGGCGCGCAGCTCGCCGGTGGCCATCGGTGGCAGGTAGCGCTGCTTCTGTTCTTCGGTGCCGAAGGTGACCAGCAGCTTGGCCACCACGGTGTGCCCGCCCATCGCGCCGGCCAGACTCATCCAGCCCCGAGCCAGTTCCTCGGCCACCCGGACATAACAGGGCATCGACACCACACCGAATCCGTACGGCTCGGGGATCGACAGGCCGAAGACGCCGATCTCCTTCATGGTGTCGATCAGCTCGGCCGGGTAGGTGTTGGCGTGCTCGAGATCCCGCACGACCGGTCTGACCTGCTTGTCGACGAAGTCGCGGACCGTCGAGACGATGGCTTCTTCTTCGGTCGTCAGTGTCATCGGAGCCTCCCGAGATCGACGAAATGGCGCGTTGCTCCCGCACCTCCGCGCCGGAACCTACGTTTCGGCGTATTCGGGCTACAGCAGGGTGGACCAGTAGTCCCAGAACCGGGCCAGGATCGCCAGGATCACCGCGGCGAACCACACCGCCACGATCGACCAGCGCCACTGGTACAGCGCGCGGGCGACCGTGTTGCCCGCCAACGGGCGCAGGGCGATGCCGGCCACCACCACCAAGAGCGGGATCGTCACGCTCCACACCACCATGCAGTACGGGCACAGCGCGCCAATGCGATACAGACTCTGGAAGATCAGCCAGTGCACGAATACCGCGCCCAACGTGGTGCCGATCAGCAGTCCGACCCAATACCACTGCGGGATACGAACTTTCGACCAGGCAAGCACGCCGGTGACGATCACCAGGGTGAACGACACGATCCCGATCAGCGGGTTGGGGAAACCGAACAGCGACGCCTGCTTGGTCACCATGATCGACCCGCAGGACAGCACCGGGTTGAAGTTGCACGACGGCACGTACTTCGGGTTGATCAGCAGTTCGATCTTCTCGACGGTCAGCGTGAACGACGACGCCAGGCCGATCGCACCGGCCAGCACGATCCACAGCGCCGAGGCCCGCCCCACCCGCGGCGACGCGGATGCCGGCGCCGACGGATCGGCGGCCGGTACCGGCGAGGCCTGCGTGTCCGTCATCACGCCGCGGGCGCGACCGCGCCGTCCAGGCCCGGTACGTCGCCGACGATCTCCTTGACCTTGGCCACCAGCGCGTCCGGGGTCGTGTACTTGTAGTCCTCGCCGTTGATGCGCACGGTCGGTGTCGCGTTGATCTTGGCGGCAGCGGCCAGGCCCTCGACCATCTCGTTGCTCTTGCCGCCGTTCACGCAGTCGGGCACCGTGCCGACCACCCCGGCCTGCCGGGCGGTCTCGATCAGCGCCTTGTTGTCCGGCGCCGGCGACCCTTCGGCGGGCTGCTGGGCGAACAGTGCGGTGTGGAACCGGCGGAACGCATCCTTGGTGGCGCTGGTATCGGTGCCGGCGACGCAGTAACCGGCGTTGGCCGCACGCGTGGAGTACTGGTCGTTCACCGAGCTGTTCAGGATCGCCACCATGTAGTAGTCGGCGGCAATGGCGCCGGTGTCGATCAGCTTGTTGATGGTGGGGCCGAAGGACTTCTCGAACGCCGCGCAGTGCGGGCACTGGAAGTCCTCGTAGAACGAGATCACGGCCTTGGGCTCGGTAGAACCTTCCTTGGTCACCACCTTCGACGTGGCCACCCGCACAGCCTCCACATCGCCGGAGTGCTTGGCGGGCTTGCCGTTGGAGACGATGTAGAAGAAGATTCCCGCGCCGATCGCGATGACCAGGGCGGTCAGCCCGATCTGGACCCAGAGGTTGCGTTTGCGGTCGGCCGCCTTCAGGTCATAGCTGGCGGGGCGCTTGGATTTGTTGGCCACGGTCAATCAGCGTACCGGGCTGCGGATCCTGCCTTCTCAGCCCCGTCGCACGTGCGCCCGCAGTGCCGAGGT
>JAKIXW010000147.1 GCA_022708865.1 Acidobacteriota bacterium | reverse complement strand
TGCGCGACATCCTCACCGAAGACCAGCACCCGATCATCGGTGGCCATCGAATCATGCAGGGCGCGGTTGATCGCCTGCACCATCGTGAGGTTGGTGGCGGTGGGTACCGGGGACAGCAGCGGCGGCCGCTCGAAGATCTGCGTCATGTCACGCCTCCCTCGCCAGTTCGGTTCGCAGCCGTTCTCGTTGGGCCGCCAACTCCGGCGTGATGTCGGCATAGACGGTGTCGAACATCTCGAGCACGTCGGGGTCGGGTGCACCGAAGATGTTGTCCCGCAGTTCGGTACGCAATCGGGCGGCATGGGCGCCGACGCGTTGCTCGACGCGTTCGGTCCACACCCCGACACTCTGCAGGTAGGTCCGGTAGCGCGAGATCGGGTCGCGAGCCGCCCACTCGTCGAGTTCGTCAGCGTCGCGATAACGGGTGGGGTCATCGGAGGTGGTGTGCGGCCCCATGCGATAGGTGACCGCTTCGATCAGGGTGGGGCCGGCGCCGGAGCGGGCCCGCTCGGCCGCCTCGGACATCGCGGCATAGCAGGCCAGCACGTCGTTGCCGTCCACCCGAATGCCGGGCATGCCGTAGGCGTCGGCGCGGTGGGCGATCGACGGTCCGGCCACCTGCCGCTCGACCGGAACCGAGATGGCCCACTGGTTGTTCTGCACGTAGAACACGCACGGCGCCGCGAAGACCGATGCCAGGTTGAGCGCTTCGTGGACGTCGCCCTCGCTGGTGGCCCCGTCGCCGAGGAACGCCACCGTGACGGAATCTTCGCCGAGGCGCTGCGCGGCCATCGCGGCACCGACGGCGTGCAACTGCTGGGTTCCGATCGGGATGGAGATCGGCGCCACACATTTGGCGGTGAAGCCCAGGCCGCCGTGCCAGCTGCCGCGCCACACGGCACCCATCTGGGCCGGCGTGATGCCGCGGATCAGGAACGCCCCGATCTCGCGGTACTGCGGGAAGAGCCAGTCCGTCTTGCGCAGACAGGCCACGGCGCCGACCTGGGCGGCCTCCTGGCCCCGGCACGACGCGTACAGGGCGAGTTCACCCTGACGCTGAAGATTGACGAATTCGATATCGAGTTCGCGGGTGACGACCATCATCTCGTAGAGCCACGCCAGTGTCTCGGGCGGCAGCTCGCGATCGAATCGCGTCTCGGAAGTCGGGGTCCCGTCGGGGGCGACGAGTTGCACCGGACGAGCAGCGGACACACCCATGGCAGCCTCCTCGAGGTCGCTGTCCGGCATGTTTCGCCGTCAGACCTGTAGGTCAGCTCCAGAACCGGGCCAGCCGAGCAGCCCCGCTTGTGGCGGTCGGCAGCGGCGTCCCGGTGTCAGGGCGCTAGCTGCACGATTCGCTCTGCTCGCCGTAGCACTGGCGCATCCACCATTATGCCCTCGAAGGCGAATGCGCCCCGCTGATCAGCGGCGGCAGCCAGAACGTGTCGCGCCCAGTCGACCTGCTCCGCAGAGGGTGCATAACCGTCGCGAATGACGGTCACCTGGGTCGGGTGCAGCGCTACCTTGATGTCGAACCCGACGGCCACGGCGTCGTCCACCTCGGTCCGCAGCCCGTCGAGGTTCTTGATGTCGATGTAGACCGAATCCAGCGCGAGCTTTCCGTAGGCCTTGGCGGCCAGCAGCGAGCGTGACCGGACGTGGGTGGCCACGTCGCGGTAGCTGCCGTCGGCGAACCGGTTCGCCGTTCCGCCCAGGAAGCCGAACAGGTCCTCGGCACCCCACATCACCCCCAGGGTGTTGGCGGCCGCCGCGGTCTGATCCACTTTCAGCGCGCCAAGCGGCGTTTCGACGATCAGCACGACGTCCAGCGGCGCCAGCGCGGTAACCTGCTCGGCTGCTTCACATTTGGGCAACATGACGGTGGTGTACGCGGTCTTGGCGAGTGCGGTGAGGTCCGCCTGCTGCTCGCCGGAATCGGCGGCGTTGATCCGGATGACGGTGCGCGCCGGATCCAGCGGGGTGTCGATGATCGCCTGCCGCGCCCTGGGCTTGTCGCCCGCGCCGTCCTCGAGGTCCAGGATGACGGTATCGGCTGCAGCAGCGGCCTTCTCGAAGCGTTCCGGGCGGTCGGCCGGGCAGAAGATCCACGCCGGACCGGCGTTGTCGAGCGCCACTAGTTGGTGTCCTCCATCGGCATCTTGCGCATCATTGCCTTCCGGGTGGCGGTCGCCACGACGTCGCCGTGCTGATTCCGGCCGGTGTGCACGAAGGTCACGATGCCTTCGCCGGGCCGGCTCTTGGATTCCCGTTTGTCGGTGACCGTCGTCTCCGCGTAGAGCGTGTCGCCGTGGAACATCGGCTTGGGGAACCCGATGTCGGAGAAACCGAGGTTGCCGACCGTCGTGCCCTGCGTCATCTGGGTGACCGACAGGCCGACCAGGGTGGCCAGCGTGAACATCGAGTTCACCAACCGCTGGTTGAACGGAGGCTGCTGATCCGACCACGCCGCATCCAGATGCAGCGCCTGGGTGTTCATCGTGACGGTGGTGAACAGGACGTTGTCGGCCTCGGTGATGGTCCGTCCCGGTGCGTGGACGTAGCGCACACCCTCTTCGAGCTCCTCGAACCACAGGCCGCGCTGGCGGACGACCTTTTCCTCGGACTGCTCAGGCACTGCGGTCCCCTTCTCCGCGAGCGCTCACCGACGTACACGTCAGGGACCGCAAACCGTACGTGGTTGAGCGCTCGGCGCCAGCGTCGCGGCCCACTACAAGCCCCACTGCCGGGCGATGATCATCAGCTGCACTTCGGTTGTCCCTTCGCCGATCTCGAGGATCTTGCTGTCGCGGTAGTGCCGGGCCACGGTGTACTCGTTCATGAAGCCGTAGCCGCCGTGGATCTGGGTGGCGTCGCGGGCGTTGTCCATCGCGGCCTCGCTGGAGACCAACTTGGCGACCGCCGCCTGAGTCTTGAACGGCTTGCCCGCGAGCATGAGGGCCGCCGCGTCGTAGTAGGCCGCCCGGGCCGCCTGGGCGCGCGCCTCCATCCGGGCCAGCTTGAACTCGATCGCCTGGTACTTGCCGATCGGCTGACCGAACGCGGCCCGCTCCTTGGCGTAACGCACGCTCTCGTCGACGCAGCCCTGGGCCGCGCCCACCGACAGCGCGGCGATCGCAATGCGGCCCTCGTCCAGGATCCGCAGGAAGTTGGCGTACCCGCGACCGCGCTCGCCCAGCAGGTTGTCCGCCGGCACCCTGACGTCGTCGAAGCTCAGCGGATGGGTGTCGGAGGCGTTCCAACCGACCTTGTCATAGCCGGGTTCGGCGGTGAACCCCGTGGTCGGAACCGGCACCAGGATGGTGCTGATCTCCTTCTCCCCCGTCACGGCGGTGACGGTGACCAGTCGGGTGATGTCGGTGCCCGAATTGGTGATGAACTGCTTGGACCCGTTGATGACCCAGTGCCCGTCGTCGAGATGAGCCGTGGTCTTCGTCGCCCCCGCATCGGTGCCCCCGCCTGCCTCGGTGAGACCGAACGCCGCAAGCGCCTTGCCGCTACTCAGCGGCAGCCACTCCCGCTTCTGCGCGTCGTTGCCGAACCGGTAGACGGGCATCGCCCCGAGGGAGACACCGGCCTCGAGCGTGATGGCCACGCTCTGATCGACCTTGCCCAACTCCTCGAGCGCCAGGCACAGCGCGAAGTAGTCGCCGCCCATGCCGCCGTACTCCTCGGGGAACGGCAACCCGAACAGGCCCATGTCGGCCATTCCGGCGACAACCTCGTACGGAAAGCTGTGTTCGGCATCGTGTTTGGCCGACACCGGCGCCACCACGCTCTGCGCGAATTCGCGGACCGTCTTGGCCAGTTGGGCGTACTCGTCGGGCAGATTGCCGGTCGAGAGGTAGTCAGTCATCGTTGGTCTTCCCGTCGGTTGCTCTGATACGGGCCAGCGCCTGACCCACCTTGACCTGATCGCCCACGGCGACAAGTAGTTCCACCACACCGTCGACCGGTGATTTCAGCGAGTGCTCCATCTTCATCGCCTCCACCGCGACGACGACGGCCCCGGCGGTCACCTCGGCGCCGTCAGTGACGTTGACCGCGACGACCGCTCCGGGCATCGGGCTGACCAGCTCGGCATCGCCGGCGTGCTCGTCGTCGGGCCGCACCGACGCCTCGCGCACCTCGTCGACGACCGCGACACCGTTGGGCCCGGCCAACCAGATCTGATGGCCGGCATCAGCGACGCGGTACTGCGTGCGCAGACCGTCCACCACGACGGTCAGCAGGTCGTCGGCGAGTGTTGCGGTCAGCGAACGCAGTTCGCCGTCCTCGATCCGCGCGTGGGCGGCCGTCGGGGTACCGGTGACGCCGACATGGTCGGTCCGGTCCCCACAGCGCAGCCGGATCAGCGTCGGGGCGTGCTCACCCATCCGCCAGCCCGCCGGCCTGGTCCACAGGTCATCGGCCGAACCGGCCCACCGTTGCACCCAGCGGCAGGCGGCCGCGGCGATGAGGTCGGTGTCCGTCCCGGCGACGGCCCGGTAGTCGCCGACCCGGCGGTCCAGCAGTCCGGTGTCCAGGCGTCCGGCGGCGACGTCGTCGTCGGCGAGCAGGAAGCGCAGGAAGTCGACGTTGGTGACGACGCCGAGCACCGCGGTGTCCGCCAGCGCCCGGTCCAGCCCGCGCAGCGCCTGATCACGGTCGTCGCCGTGGGCGATCACCTTGGCCAGCATCGGGTCGTAGTCGCTGCCGACGACGGTGCCGGTGTAGATGCCGGAGTCCAGCCGAACACCTTCTGGCTCAACGAGGTCCAGCACCGTGCCGCCGGTGGGCAGGAACCCGTTGGCCGGATCCTCGGCGTACACCCGCGCCTCGATGGCGTGGCCGGTCAGGCTGATGTCGTCCTGGGTGGCGGTCAACGGTTCGCCCGCGGCGATGCGCACCTGCCACTCGACCAGATCCCATCCCGTCACCATTTCCGTGACGGGATGTTCGACCTGCAACCGGGTGTTCATCTCCATGAAGAAGAACTCGTCGGGCTGATCGGCCGACACGATGAACTCGACGGTGCCGGCGCCGACATAGTCCACACTGCGGGCGGTGTCACACGCCGCACGCCCGATCCGGGCCCGGGTGGGCGCGTCCAGCAGGGCCGACGGTGCCTCCTCGATGACCTTTTGATGGCGGCGCTGCAGGCTGCATTCGCGCTCGCCGAGGTGGATCACGGTGCCGTGGGTGTCGGCGAGGATCTGTACCTCGATATGCCTGGGCCGCAACACGAATCGCTCCAGGAACAACGTGTCGTCACCGAAGGCCGCCGCGGATTCACGGCGGGACGACACCAGCGCCTCGGGAAGATCGGCGGGGTCGGTGACCATTCGCATGCCCTTGCCGCCACCGCCGGCCGACGGTTTCACCAGGACCGGGTAGCCGACCTCGGCGGCCCCGGCGATCAGATCGTCGTCGCTAAGACCGGGCCGCGAAATGCCGGGCACCACGGGAACACCGAAGCCGGTGACGGTGTCCTTGGCCGTGATCTTGTCGCCCATCGTGGCGATGGCCGATGCCGGCGGGCCGATGAAGACGATGCCGGCCTCTGCCAGCGCGGCCGCGAACTCGGCATTCTCCGAGAGGAATCCATAGCCGGGGTGCACGGCCTGCGCGCCGGTGCGCACGGCCGCGTCGACCACCGCCGGGATGTTCAGATAGCTCCGCCGGGCCGGCGCGGGTCCCAGCAGCACCGCCAGGTCGGCCTCTGCGACGTGGCGGGCGCCGGCATCGGCCTCGCTGTACACCGCGACGGAACGGATGCCCAGCCGGCGCAGGGTACGGATGACCCGGACGGCGATCTCGCCACGGTTGGCGATCAAAACTGTGTCGAACATGCCACTCACATCCTGAAGACGCCGTAGGACACCGGCTCTACCGGTGCGTTGCCGACCACGGAAAGCGCCAGTCCCAGAACGGTTCTGGTGTCCGCGGGATCGATCACGCCGTCATCCCACAACCGGGCCGTCGAATAATAGGGGTTGCCCTGATCCTCGTACTGGGCCCGGATCGGCGCCTTGAAGGCCTCTTCCTCCTCGGGGGTCATGTCGCCGCGGACCGTCGCGAGCACCGATGCGGCCTGTTCACCGCCCATGACCGAGATCCGCGCATTCGGCCACATCCACAGGAAGCGCGGTGAGTACGCCCGCCCGCACATCGAATAGTTTCCCGCGCCATAGGATCCCCCGATCACGACGGTGAGTTTGGGTACCCGGGCGCAGGCCACCGCGGTGACCATTTTGGCGCCGTGCTTGGCGATTCCGCTCGCCTCGTAGTCGCGTCCCACCATGAAGCCAGTGATGTTCTGCAGGAACAGCAGCGGGACGGTGCGTTTGTCGCACAGTTCGATGAAATGCGCTCCCTTGAGGGCGGATTCGCCGAACAGGACGCCGTTGTTGGCGACGACGCCGACCGGGTGGCCATGGATCCGGGCGAACCCGGTGATCAGGGTGTTGCCGTACTCGGCCTTGAACTCGGAGAATTCGCCGCCGTCGACGATGCGGGTGATGACGTCGTGGACGTCGTAGGGCACCCGGGCATCGACGGGCACGACGTCATAGAGCTCGCTCTGGTCGGCGATCGGCTCGATCGCCTCCGCCACGTCCCACGGTCGCGGTGTGCGTGGCCCCAGCGTCGCCACGATCCGCCGCACGATGCGCAGGGCGTCCCGGTCGTCGTGGGCCAGGTGGTCCGTGACGCCCGAGACCTTCGAGTGCAGGTCCCCGCCGCCGAGGTCCTCGGCGGTGACGATCTCACCTGTGGCGGCCTTCACCAAGGGCGGGCCGCCGAGGAAGATGGTGCCCTGATTGCGCACGATGACGGCTTCGTCGCTCATGGCGGGCACGTAGGCGCCGCCGGCGGTACATGAGCCGAGCACCGCGGCAATTTGCGGAATTCCCCTGGCGCTCATGGTCGCTTGGTTGAAGAAGATCCGGCCGAAGTGTTCGCGGTCGGGGAACACCTCGTCCTGCTTGGGCAGGAACGCGCCGCCGGAGTCCACCAGATAGATGCAGGGCAGCTGGTTCTGCAGCGCGATCTCCTGTGCGCGCAGGTGCTTCTTGACGGTGACCGGGTAGTACGTGCCGCCTTTGACGGTGGCGTCGTTGGCCACGATCATGCACTCGCGCCCGGACACCCGGCCGATACCGACGATCATTCCGGCACCGGGACATTCGTCGTCGTACATGCCGTCGGCGGCCAGCGGGGCGACCTCGAGCAGCGGACTGCCAGGGTCGAGCAGTCCGTCCACCCGGTCCCGCGGCAGCAGCTTGCCCCGGGCGACGTGACGTTCACGGGCCCGTTCGGGACCGCCGAGCGTGGCGACGGCGAGCTTGGCGCGCAGCTGCTCCACCAACGCCAGATGCGCCTGTCGGTTCGAGGTCATCGGACCGCCCATCAGTTCAGTTAATGACGACTAACTCGTGGTATGTTAATCATCATTAACTCGATTGTCCACACCGGAATGTCGATCCCGGCAGGAGGAGGTCACCCAGTGGTCGCCGCCGAACCCGAACCGACCAGGCGCAGTCTCCTGAAGTCGGACCGCCGATCCCGGCTGCTGGCCGCGGCCGGCCGCCAATTCGCCGAGCGCGGATTCGCCGCCGTCCGCCTCGAGGACATCGGTGCGGCGGTCGACATCAGCGGCCCGGCGATCTATCGGCACTTCCCCAACAAGGAGGCGCTGCTCGTCGAACTGTTGGTGGAGATCAGCACGCGACTGCTGGCCGGGGGACGCGACGTGCTCGACCGGACGGCCGACTCGGCCACGGCCCTGCAGCACCTGGTCGACTTCCATCTGGACTTCACTCTCAACGAGCCCGACCTGATCCGCATCCAGGACCGTGATCTGGCGCAATTGCCCGCCGCGGCCCTGCGGCAGGTGCGCACCAGCCAGCGTCAGTACGTCGAGATCTGGGTGCGGGTGCTGCGCGAGATCGACCGCCAGCTGGCCGAGTCCGACGCCCGACTGATGGCGCATGCGGCGTTCGGGTTGCTCAACTCGACCCCGTACAGCACAAAGCCGACCGGCGGCAAGCCGGCCGGCGTTCGCTCACGCGCGGTGCTGCGGTCGATGGCGCTGGCCGCGTTGACCGCGCCCGGTTAGAACCAGACTCTGCGGCCACCGACGGGACGGCCGACAGCGCCCAGGATCCACCGCACCGCGCCGATGACCAGCAGGACGATGCCGATGGTGGACAGGATGCTGACGTGCAGGACGTTGCCGAGGATGAGCAGGATCGCTCCCAGGACGATCATGTCGACTCCATTTCCAAGAGTGAGTTACCGATCTTCCGGGCCGCGCGGTCGTCGGGCCCGGCACGAGCTGGCTCGCCAGCCGCGCAGGAACCGTTGCACCGCACGGGGATAGCCACCGTCGTCGACGAGGTGGGCGACGGCCGTGGCGTCCGGTGCCAGCGACGCCCCGTAGATCGCCCTGACCTGCGGTGCGAGCGGCGTGGCCGCTGCGTCCATGGTGGAAACCTCCTTGATCACGACCGTATCGCCAGGGCGTGACGGCCGCTTCCGGCGAAGCCTGACCTGCGGGTTCGTCGACCGGCCTCCAGTTCCAGCGGATCCGCAGGTAGCGTGCACAGCATGAGGTGGGCATGAGCGATCCACGGAGCAGCTTTGGCCCCTGGGGCCCCGACCCCAACCAGCGGCAATGGTCACAGCCGACCGAACAGATGGGTGTCCCCTACCCTCCCGTCGACCCCGCCTACGGCGGCCAGTACACCTACCCCAACTACCCGCCGCCGACGCCCGACCCAACCCAGGTCCTGCCGCCCTACTGGACCCAGACCCAGTACCCACCGCCGCCTCCGCCGCCACCCAACGAGCTGCCCACCGAGCCGCCGAAGTCGCCCCGATGGCTCTGGCTTGCCGCCGGGGGCGCCGTCGCACTCGTCATCGGCCTGGTGATCGCGCTGGTGGTCGCCTACAGCTCCACCCGCGACGACACGGCCATCGCGCCGTTGCCTCCGATGCCCGAGCCCAGCACCACCGTTCCGCAGACCACGACAACCCGGACCACGACGCCGCGACCCACCACGACGCCGCCGACCACCGAACCATCGGCCACCGAACCCACAACGGCGCCCGGCGTACCGGGAACAACCACCACCGACGAAGCCGCCACCGAGTCCGTCGTCTACAACGTCACCGGTGAGGGCCGGGCCATCAGCATCACCTACGTCGACACCGGCGGGATCCTGCAGATGGAGTTCAACGTCGCCCTGCCGTGGACCCGCGAAGTGTCGCTGGCCCCGTCCACTGTCAAGGCCGCCAGCGTCACCGTCATCAACGTCGGGCGTGAAATCAGTTGCAGAATAACGCTGAACGGCGCCCAGACCCAGCAGCGCTCGGGTAGCGGGCTGACCATCTGCTCATCGATCGGCGGATAGCCGGGCGGGCGAACGCACCCACAGCACCGCGATCAACCC
>JAKIXW010000146.1:8993-9584 GCA_022708865.1 Acidobacteriota bacterium | reverse complement strand
CTCGGTCAACGTCCGGCGGGTGTTGGTCACCAGCGCCATCGGCACGTCGGCCGCATGCAGCGCATCGAGCAGCTCACGGGCCCCGGCACACCACGGCAGCCCACTGACGAACAGCTCGCCGACCCGGTCGTGCATCCAGTCCGCGACATCGGCCATGTGACCCGGATCTGGCTCCAGGCCGAGGTCGTCGAACACGATGCGGATAACCCCGTCGGCCGAACCGCCGACCGTCGAGTCGCGGATGTCCGGATCCAGCACCCGGTCGTGGCGCGCGTAGAGCTCGTTGATGGCGACGTCCCACAGCTTTTCGGAGTCGATGATGGTGCCGTCCATGTCCCACAGCACCGCACGCATGCCCGATATTGTCCCATCGACGTCGGCGCCGGATGAAATCCGGTGGCCCCGATCACCCGGCGAGCGGCCGCGTTTGTACAGCCGCAACGGCGTGGCGGTGTACAGACACGGACGCTCGCGGGAAAAGGAAGCGGCTCAGTCCTCGGGGTTGTAGCCCAGGTTGGGGGCAAGCCAGCGTTCGGCCTCGGCCAACGTCCAGCCCTTGCGCTTCGCGTAGTCGGCCACCTGATCCTGCGC
>JAKIXW010000146.1:0-8983 GCA_022708865.1 Acidobacteriota bacterium | reverse complement strand
GCGGTGCGCGACGTCCTTCAGCTGGTCGTCGCCGATGCGCCCGACGTTGAAGTACTGCGACTGCGGGTGCGAGAAGTACCAGCCGCTGACGGCGGCACCGGGCCACATCGCCATCGACTCGGTCAACTCGATACCGGTCCGCGCCTGGACATCCATCAGCTCCCAGAGCGTCGCCTTCTCGGTGTGCTCCGGGCAGGCCGGGTAGCCGGGCGCCGGGCGGATACCCACGTACTTCTCCGCGATCAGGGCGTCGTTGTCCAGCTGCTCGTCGGGCTGGTATCCCCAGAACTCCTCACGGACCCGCTGGTGCATGCGCTCGGCGAACGCCTCCGCCAGCCGGTCGGCAACCGACTCCAGCAGAATGGCGCTGTAGTCGTCGAGGGCGGCCTTGAACTCCGCGATCTTCGCCTGGCTGCCCAGCCCCGCGGTGACGGCGAATGCGCCGACGTAGTCCGTCAGCCCGGTCTCCTTCGGCGCGACGAAGTCGCCGAGGCTCCGGTTCGGGATGCCGTCCCGGTGCTCGCCCTGCTGGCGCAGATTGTGCAACGTGGTCAGCACCTCGGACCGGGTGTCGTCGGTGTAGACCTCGACGTCGTCACCGGCGGCGTTGGCGGGGAAGAACCCGATGACCCCGTTGGCGCGCAGCCACTTCTCCTTGATCAGGGTGTCCAGCATCTCGTTCGCGTCGTCGTAGAGCTTGCGGGCGGCCTCGCCCGACGCTGGGTTGTTGAGGATATCGGGGAACCGGCCCTTCATCTCCCAGGCGTTGAAGAACGGCTGCCAGTCGATGTACTCCCGAAGCTCGGCGAGGTCATAGTCATCGAAAACTCGGATTCCCGTACCGGTCGCGGGCTCCGGCGGTGTGTAGCCATCCCACTCGATCGGCGTCCGGTTGGCGCGGGCCTTTTCCAGCGTCAGCATCGGCCGCTCGTTCTTCTGCGCATGCCGTTCGCGCAGGGATGCGTAATCCTTCTCGGTGGCCTCGAGCAGCGCCGGCCGTTGCTTGTCGTCGAGCAGCGCGGCCGCGACGGGAACGGACCGTGAGGCATCTTTGACCCACACCACCGGACCGCTGCGCCGTGGCGAGATCTTCACGGCCGTGTGGGCCCGCGACGTGGTGGCGCCACCGATCAGCAGCGGGATCTCGAGTCCCTCGCGTTCCATCTCGACGGCGAAGTTGGCCATCTCGTCCAGCGAGGGGGTGATCAGGCCGGACAGCCCGATGATGTCGGCGTTGTGTTCCTTGGCCGCGTCCAGGATCTTCTGGGCGGGCACCATCACACCGAGGTCGATCACCTCGAAGTTGTTGCACTGCAGCACAACTCCGACAATGTTCTTGCCGATGTCGTGAACGTCACCCTTGACGGTAGCCATCACGATGGTGCCGTTGGTGTCCTTGCTCTGCTTGTCCCCCGTCGCTGCGCTCGCCCCGGCAGCCGTCCCGTTCTCCTCTTTCTCCTTCTCGATGAACGGCAGCAGGTAGGCGACGGCCTTCTTCATCACCCGGGCCGACTTCACCACCTGTGGCAGGAACATCTTGCCCGAGCCGAACAGGTCGCCAACGACGTTCATACCGTCCATCAGCGGGCCCTCGATCACCTCGATCGGGCGGCCGCCCGCGGCGGCGATCTCGGCCCGCAATTCCTCGGTATCCTCGTCGACGTTCGCGTCGATGCCCTTCACCAGGGCGTGCGTGATCCGCTCGCGCACCGGCAGGCTGCGCCACTCGGCGGCAACCGGGTCCTCACCTTTGTCCTTACTGTTGAACCGCTCGGCGATCTCCAGCAGCCGCTCGGCCGCGTCCTCGCGCCGGTTCAGCACGACGTCCTCGATACGCTCCCGCAGTTCCTGGTCGATCGAGTCATACGGCACCAGGGCGCCGGCATTCACGATCGCCATATCAAAGCCGAGCTTGATGGCGTGATACAGGAACACCGAGTGCATCGCGCGCCGCACCGGCTCGTTGCCGCGGAACGAGAACGACACGTTCGAGATGCCACCGGAGATGTGCACGCCCGGCAGGTTCGCCTTGATCCAGGCGCAGGCCTCGATGAAGTCGATCCCGTAGGTCGCGTGCTCCTCGATACCGGTGGCCAGCGCGAAGCAGTTCGGGTCGAAGATGATGTCCTCGGCCGGGAAGCCGACCTGCTCGGTCAGGATCCGGTAGGCGCGCCCGCAGATCTCCTTGCGGCGCTCCAGGTTGTCGGCCTGACCCTGCTCGTCGAACGCCATCACGACGACGGCGGCGCCGTACTTGCGGCACAGCTGCGCCTCGCGGATGAACTTCTCCTCGCCCTCCTTCATGGAGATCGAGTTGACGATCGGCTTGCCCTGCACGTTCTTCAGGCCGGCCTCGATGACCTCCCACTTGGAGGAGTCGATCATCTCCGGCACCCGGCTGATGTCCGGTTCGGACGCGATCAGCTTGGTGAACCGGTCCATGGCGGCGACGCCGTCGATCATGCCCTCGTCCATGTTGATGTCGATCACCTGCGCACCGACCTCGACCTGCTGCAGGGCGACAGACAGGGCGGTGTCGTAGTCCTCGGCCTTGATCAGGTTGCGGAACCGGGCCGAACCGGTGATGTTGGTGCGCTCACCGATGTTCACGAACAGCGAATCCTCGGTGATGTTCAGCGGCTCCAGGCCCGAGAGCCGGGTGGCCACCGGAATTTCGGGCAGCTCACGCGGCGGCTTGCCCTCGACCACCTTGGCGATCTCGGCGATGTGCGCCGGTGTCGTTCCGCAGCAACCACCGACCAGGTTCACCAGACCGGCGTCGGCGAAATCGGCGACGTAGCCGGCCTGACGCTGGGGGGTCTCGTCGTACTCGCCGAAGGCGTTGGGCAGCCCGGCATTCGGGTAGCAGGAGACGAAGGTGTCCGCGATCCGCGACATCTCGGCGAGGTAGGGCCGCATCTCCGGGGCGCCCAGGGCGCAGTTGAGACCCACCGCGATCGGCCTGGCGTGCCGGATCGAATTCCAGAACGCCTCCGTGGTCTGACCGGACAACGTCCGCCCAGACGCGTCGGTGATGGTGCCCGAGATGATCACCGGCCAGCGGCGGCCGGCGTTGTCGAAGAACTTTTCGATGGCGAACAGCGCGGCCTTGGCGTTCAGCGTGTCGAAAATGGTTTCGACCAACAGGATGTCAGCGCCGCCATCGACCAAGCCGCGGATGGCTTCGAGATAATCGGTGACCAACGCGTCGAAGGTGACATTGCGGTAGCCGGGGTCGTTGACGTCCGGCGAGATCGACGCGGTCCGCGTCGTCGGGCCCAGCGCGCCGGCGACGTAGCGGGGCTTCTCCGGGGTGCTGAACTCGTCGCAGGCCTGGCGGGCCAGGGCGGCACCGGCGTAGTTCAGCTCGTAGGCCAGTTCCTCCATGCCGTAGTCGGACAGCGAGACCGCGTTCGCGTTGAACGTGTTGGTCTCCAGGATGTCGGCGCCCGCTTCGAGATACTCGCGATGGATGCCCTCGATGATGTGCGGTTGCGTCAGGGTGAGCAGGTCGTTGTTGCCGACGAGATCGCTCGGCCAGTCCTTGAACCGCTCGCCGCGGTAGCCGGCCTCGTCGGGCCGGTCGCGCTGGATCGCGGTGCCCATGGCGCCGTCGATCACCATGATCCGCT
This sequence comes from Acidobacteriota bacterium, assembly GCA_022708865.1. Lineage (GTDB taxonomy): Bacteria > Actinomycetota > Actinomycetes > Mycobacteriales > Mycobacteriaceae > Mycobacterium. The sequence continues at coordinate 5,351 of JAKIXW010000146.1, read as the reverse complement.
GGCCCAGGGCCGCAGTCAGTGCGTCGGTCTGGTCCGGGCGGATGTTTGGCACGAATGTGTTCAACACTGAGGAGCTCACGTACGTTCCTTCCGTAACGGAAGGCGTCCTTGACTCTGCCGAGCGTGGCGGTTCCCAGGGGGACACGTGGCCACCCGAATAACCGTTGCAACGCCTCTCGACCAGAAAAGTCTACGACGCCGCCTGACGTCCGGACTCCCAGCACGACCAGCTCGCGGATCTGGTCGGCAATGTCTGGGAGGTCCGTTCAAGTCTCCACGATCAGCCGGGTTGCTGCCAAACGCATCTGGCCACGACGGCCGGAACAGGGCAGTCGACGGGGCAGAACCGCGCCGATCTGCTGCGCGCGACGGTCTCTCCACCGCACCACAGGCATTACGCTGAATTGGTGTCCCCGTCCGATGCCAGCCTGCCAGAACTGAGCAACACCATCGTCGTCGCGGCCTTCGAGGGCTGGAACGACGCCGGTGACGCCGCCAGTGACGCGCTCGAGCACCTGGACGCCATGTGGGAAGCCGAGACGATCATCGAGATCGACGACGAGGCCTACTACGACTACCAGGTGAACCGGCCGGTCATCCGCCAGATCGACGGCGTCACCCGCGAGTTGGTGTGGCCGTCGATGCGGATCTCACACTGCCGGCCGCCGGGCAGCGACCGCGACATCGTGCTGATGCACGGCGTCGAACCGAACATGCGGTGGCGGACTTTCTGCGCGGAGCTGTTGACCATCGCCGAGAAGCTCGACGTCGACACCGTCGTCATCCTGGGCGCGCTGCTGGCCGACACCCCACACACCCGGCCCGTTCCGGTGTCCGGGGCGGCCTACTCCCCCGATTCGGCGAAATATTTCGGCCTGGAAGAGACCCGCTACGAGGGCCCCACCGGCATCGCCGGGGTATTCCAGGACGCGTGCGTGGCGGCCGGCATCCCGGCCGTCACCTTTTGGGCCGCCGTCCCGCACTACGTCTCGCAACCCCCCAACCCCAAGGCCACGGTAGCGCTGCTGCGCCGCGTCGAGGACGTCCTCGACATCGAGGTGCCGCTCGGTGACCTGCCGCAGCAGGCCGAGGAGTGGGAGGAAGCCGTCACGGAGATGACCTCGGACGACGAGGAGATCGCCGAGTACGTGCAGTCCCTCGAGGAGCGCGGCGACGCCGAGGTGGACATGAACGAGGCGCTGGGCAAGATCGACGGCGACGCGCTGGCCGCCGAGTTCGAGCGGTATCTGCGCCGCCGAGGCCCGGGTTTCCGGGGCTGACTGTGCGCACGCTGGAGGTTTTCGCCGAGGTCCTGTGCCCGTTCGCCTATGTGGGGCTGCGCACGGTCATCGACCGGCGCACCGCGGCCGGCCTCGCCGAGCCGCTGCTCGAGGTGCGTTCCTGGCCGCTGGAGTTGATCAACGGCGCCCCGTTGGATCCCGGCCACATCGCCGCCGAGATCACGTCACTGCGCGCCTCGGTGCGTCCTGACCTATTCACCGGGTTCGCCGTTGCGTCGTTCCCGAGCACGTCCATGCCGGCCTACGCGGTGATGGCCGCGGCCCAGCGCAGCGGGGACCCGGCGCTGGCCGAGCGCGTCGCCCTGGCGTTGCGGAAGGCCGTTTTCGAGGATGGTCTGGACATCGGCCGGCGACAGGTCGCCGGACATATCGCCGATCACTTCCAGCTGGTGCCACTGGATCCGGAGGCCACCAGCGTCGCCGTGCATGCCGACTGGGCCGATGGTCGGGCCCGCGGGGTAGTAGGTTCGCCGCATTTCTTCGCCGACGACAGCAGCTGGTTCTGCCCCGCGCTGGCCATCAGCCGCGACGGTCATGGCGACTTCGTTATCGCCTGGAAGCAGGATTCTGAAGCCTTCCTCGACCGGGTGCTGGCAGCTCAGCCCGGAGCAGAGCCCAGCGCCTCGCCCGGGGGCGGTGCGGCGTCCGGCAGTTCGGACACCGGAGGCCGGTAGACCGGCCTGGACCGGACCCGCAACGGCCACCAGAACCAGGGCCCGAGCAGTGCGGCGATCGACGGTGTCATCAGGGACCGCACGATCAGCGTGTCGACCAACAACCCGATCCCGATGGTGGTGCCGCCCTGCCCGACGTTGAGCAGGTCACCGGACGCCATCGAACCCATGGTGAACGCGAAGACCAGGCCGGCGGCGGTGACCACGCTGCCGGTACTGCCCATGGACCGGATGATGCCGGTGTTGATGCCGGCGCCGACCTCCTCCTTGAACCGCGACACCAGTAGCAGGTTGTAGTCGCTGCCGACGGCCATCAGGATGATCACGGCGAATGCCAGCACGATCCAGTTGAGCTCGATGCCCAGGACCCGCTCCCACACCATCACCGAGATGCCGAACGCAGCGCCGAGCGACAGCACGATGGTGCCGACGATCACCAGCGACGCGATCAGGGCCCGGGTGATGATGACCATGACCAGGAAGATCAGCGTCAGCGCTGCGAACGCCGCAATCATGGTGTCGTACTTTGCCCCGGACTGAATGTCCCGGTAGGTGGCCGCCGTCCCGGTCAGGTACACCTCGGCGTCGGCCAACGCGGTGCCCTTGATCGCCTCGTGCGCCGCGACCACCTCCTCGTCGACCGTCGAGATGCCGGCTTCGGTGGCCGGGTCGACATCGTGGGTGATGATGATCCGGGCCGCCGTGCCGTCCGGCGACAGGAACAGTTTCAGGCCTTTCTGGAAGTCCGGGTTGGCAAACACCTCCGGCGGCAGATAGAAGTAGTCGTCACTCTTGGAGGCGTCGAACGCCTCCCCCATCGCCGTGGCGGTATCGGTCATCTGCTGCATCTGGGTGATCAACCCGCCGAAGCTGCTGTGGATGGTCTGCATCGTGTGTTGCATGGTGATGGCTGTCGCGATGACCGGCGGGAACTGCGCGACCAGCTGCGGGACCACGGTGTCCATCTCATTCATCCCGCCGACGGTCGTGTCCATGCCGGCCACCATGGCGTCCATGCTCTTCTGCAGGGCCGCCATGTTGTCGCTGAAGCTGTTGACACCGTCGAGTGCATCGAATGCCGCGCGCACCCCGGAACAGGCCGGGATGTTGAAACAGTTTGGCTCCCAATAGAAGTAGTTGCGGATCGGCCGAACCTCGTCGTCGAAGTCGGCGATGTTGTCCCGCATCTCGTCCAAGGTGGCCTTCATAGTGTTCATGTCCGCCACCCCCTGGTGCGCCGAGCCGACCATCCCGTCGGCGGAGCCGACGGTGTCGTGCATCGAATCGGCGAGGCGGCTCATCAGGGCCTGCATCCGGGTCATCGAAGTAACCATGTCGCCCAGGTTGCCCGACATCCTGTCGATGTCGCCGACCCGCTCCCGCAGGAACTGGAGGTTCTGTGTAATGGGTACCGACGACATACTGACCTGGTATGGGATCGAGCTGTGGGCGATCGGGGATCCCAGCGGCCTGGTGATGCTCTGAACCTCGGCGATACCCCGAATCCTGAACAGCGACTTGGCAATCCGGTCCAGTACGATCATGTCGGCGGGGTTGCGCATGTCGTGGTCGGACTCGATCATCATGATGTCAGGGTTGAGTCGCGCCGCGCTGAAATGCTTTTCGGCGGCTGCATATCCGATGTTGGCAGGCACGTCGGATGGAACGTAGTACCGGTCGTTGTAACTCGTCTTGTAGCCGATCATGGCGAGGATGCCGAGCAGCACAACGGAGGTGGCCGCCGCCAGCACCGGCTTGGGCCAGCGCACCGTCACCGTGCCGACCCGCCGCCAGCCCTTGGTCTTCATGGCGCGCTGGGGATCCATCAGGCCCCGTCGGGTGGCCACCACCATGATCGCCGGCGCCGCGGTCAGCGATGCCAGCACGACCACCAGCAGACCGATCGCCGACGGGAACGCCAGCGACTTGAAATAGGCCAACCGGGTCAGCCGCAGACACAACACGGCACCCGCGACCGTGAGACCCGAGCCCAGGATCACATGGGCGACGCCGTGAAATGCGGTGTAGTAGGCCTGCTCCGGGTCCTCGCCGTTCTGCCGGGCCTCCTGATAGCGGCCGATGAGGAAGATGGCGTAGTCGGTACCCGCCGCGATCGCCAAGGCGGTCAACAGCGGCACCGAGAAGGTCGAGAAGTCGATCAATCGGAAATGGCCGAGCAGGGCGACCATACCGCGCGCGGATCCCATCTCGATGCCGACGATGGCAAGGGTCAGCAGTACCGTGCTGACCGACCGATAGACGAGCAGCAGCATGACGGTGATCACCGCCATGGTGACTGCGGTCATCTTCACCATGCTCGCGTCGCCAGCGGCCAGCGAATCGGTGGTCAACGGAGCCGGGCCGGTGACATAGACGTGCAGTCCGGCCGGCGGCGGGGTGTCCGCGACGATCGCGCGGATCGCCTTCACCGATTCGTTGCCCTGAGTGCTGCCCTGATCGCCGGCGAGGTTGAGTTGCACGTAGGCGGCTTTGCCGTCGCTGCTCTGCACGCCGGCAGCGGTGATCATGTCACCCCAGAAGTCGTGCACGTGCTGGACGTGTTCGGTGTCTTGCCGCAACCTGTCGGTCAGCGTGTCATAGTACCGGTGCGCCTCGGGGCCGAGCTCGCCATCGCCCACCAGAACCACCATCGCCAGGCTGTCAGAAGTGGACTCCTGGAAGGTTGCGCCAATTCTCTTGGCAGCGATGACCGAGGGCGCGTCCTGCGGGGACATCGACACGGCATTGTGCTCGCCGACGATTTCGACCTGTGGCAGAAGCAGATTGAGCCCGGCCGTGAGTGCGACCCACGCCAGGATTATGGGCACGGCCCAGCGCCGGATGGTCCGCGGGATGACCGGGCGGCTGTTCGACTCGCTGGTCATGCGGCTTTATCCAGACAGAACGTCTGCGCGTCGGCGCCCTTGGCGTGCTGTTCCACGACCAGCTTGCCGTCGACCAGGATCCGGCACCCCAACGTCACGCTGTCACCCTGGGCCACCACGTTGGCCAGCAAGCCCGGGTCGGTGGTACTGACGGTCACCGACCAGGGCAGGCCGGAGAACGACTCCTCGTGCGTGCGGCCCTTGTCGTCGAGGTAACTGACCCGGCCGGAGGTGGCCGGCGGGCCGACGATCTCGTAGGTCACCCGCTTGACGTTGAACGGCACGATCGCGTCGGCGTGGCCCGAATCTGGCGCCAACGGTTGATCAGAATCGAAGAAGGTGCGCAGACGGGCCACCACGACGCCGGCCGAGAACAGCGCCACCACGATCACCACTACCACCCAATACTTCTTCAGCGCGCCGGAGACTGACGGCTTGGCCATTGCTCGATTCCCATCTCGGTTCGGTACGAGCTATTAATACCATACGGG
>JAKIXW010000145.1 GCA_022708865.1 Acidobacteriota bacterium | reverse complement strand
GCTGGTGGGCGCGGCTGTGGAGCTCGGTTCGGGATCGGTGGTCTCCGAGGGCTCCGGTGCGCTCGAGGTCTGCTCGGACGTGGGGTCCTTCGACGGTTCCGCGGCGGACGAGGCGCCGGTCGAATCGGTCGATCCCTCCGACGCGTCGGCCGTGGCGTCCTTGGTGCCGTCGTTCTTGGTGCCGCTACCGGAACCGCCGGAGGGCGAAGAGTCACTCGAGCCGGCGTCGTTGGACCCGCTGCCGGAGGCCGTGCCCGTCTGACCCGACGATCCGGTGCCGGTGGCCGACCCGGTCGGGCCGGGGTCATCGGTCGCACCCGCCACGGGTGCGGTCACCACCGCCAGACCGAGGAACGCCATGACAGCCAATCCATGCGCATTCTTCTTCTGACGGGCTGAGATCTTCCGATGTCGGGCCATGATTTCCCCTTCGCCTACTGCACTAGGTCCTGAATGAATGAGCCATTGCGAACAGGCACGAAAACGGGCGAGGAGAGTGCACGGATGCACACAGAGTGCAGTAACCGCAGCGTCATCACGTTTCCCCGACCGATTGAACCGCTGACCAATTTGGTTGCTGAAACCACAGGACCTTGGTCGTGGAGACTCAGCTCGGGAAAGCCTAAAGGGCTGAACACACCGGGGCGAGACATTGGTCACACCGAAACGTCAGCTATTTGAAAGCGGAAATAATTGTCGTTATCACCGCTAAATTACTCCCCGGTAATGACATCATCTAGCTGCGGCGACTCGAGAATTCCGGCGCCCGGCCGGTGTGACGGCCACGCCAATTTCGTCAGGCCAGCGCCGGAATCACCGTTGTCTCGAACAGCTCGATACCCGAGCGGTCATAGGCGGCCTCGGGGAAGTAGCAGATGACATACTCACAGCCAAGGCTTTTTAGCGACGTCAGCGACTCGATGAGTTGCTCGGGAGTGCCGCTGCCCGCCTGCGGGGTGCTCATCGAACCCAGCATCGCGTCCGTAGCGGCCTCGCCGGCCACCGGAGCGATCCGCGCGCGGATCCGCGCCAGCCGATCCTTCACCTCGCTCTCCGACGAACCGACGACGGTGCCGATGTTGGCCGACCGCACGATCGCGCCGTAGTCGGTTCCGACCTCGCGGCAATGGTCGGCGAGTATCCGCGACTTCTGCTCGAAGCCCTCCGGCTCGGAGGTGAAGTTGGTGTACTGCGCGTACTTCGCGGCGATGCGCAGGGTCACCTTCTCGCCACCCCCGGCGATCCACAGCGGAATGCCGCTGGGCTGCAACGGCTTCGGCTGCACGATCGCGCCGTCGACCTGATACTGCTTGCCCTCGAAACTGACCACGCCGTCGCGCCAGGCATCGCGCATGATCTGCACACCTTCGTCCAGGCGCGCCAGCCGAACGCCGGCCGACGGAAATCCGTACCCGTAGGCCCGCCACTCATGCTCGTACCAGCCGCCACCGATGCCCATCTGGATGCGTCCCCCGGAGATGATGTCGGCGGTGGTGGCCACCTTGGCCAGGTACACCGGGTTGCGGTAACTCATCGCCGTGCACATCTGGCCCAGCTTGATGCGCGACGTGGTCGCGGCGTACGCCGACATCAGCGACCAGGCCTCGTGGGTGGCCTCGGCGGTGGGCATCGGCACCGTGTGGCAATGGTCGTAGACCCACAGCGAATCCCAGACGTCGCCCGCGTCGACATAGGCGGCCAGATCGCGCATGACCGCCCACTGCTGCGCGGGATTGATGCCGACGAGATCGAGACGCCAGCCTTGCGGGATGAACAGTCCGAAGCGCATGGGTTCGACTGTAGGCGGGAAGCGGATGGGCGGCGGCGGCTGGCGGAATATCCATTGCCGATCGAATCGTTCTGCCCAACATGGCTCTCTCCAAGGATGACCGAGAACAGTTCCTGGCCGAACCGCATGTGGCCGCGCTGTCGGTCAACGACGACACCGGACGTGCACCGCTGACCGTGCCGATCTGGTACCAGTACTCCCCCGGCGGCGAGCCGTGGCTGCTCACCGGCCCGGGGTCACGCAAGCACCGGCTCATCGAGGCGGCCGGGCGCTTCACGCTGATGGTCGAACGGGTCACACCGTCGGTGCGGTACGTGACGGTCGAGGGCCCGGTCAGCCGGATCGTGCCCGCCACCGACGAGCAGCTCGTGGAGGTGTCGGCGCGCTATGTGCCGCCGGCGAGCCTGGATGCCTACCTAGCCTACGCCCGCGAGAGCTACGGCGAGCAGATCGCCATCTACCTCACCCCGGAACACTGGCTCTCCGCCGACCTCGGCGCGTTCTGATCGCATCGAGTCGGTAGCCAGAGTGACTATGCGGCAACATTTTTCGCTCTGGTTGCCGGATGAACGCAAGTGCCGCCCGGCATGAAGACCGGGCGCCACGTGCGTCTGATCGCGGTTACGAGGTGAGCGAGGCCGGCGGGTTGAAGCGCTCGCCGTACTTGGCGGCCAGTTCCTTGGCCCGCGCGACGAAGGCAGCCTTGCCCACGCCGCCGGCACCCTGGTACCCGACGATGAACTGCGCGCTACCACCGGTGTACGGCGGGTAGCCGATGCCCATGATGGAGCCGATGTTGGCTGCCGCCGAGGACTCGATGACGCCCTCTTCGAAGCACTTGGCAGTCTCCAGTGCCTCGGCGAACAGCATGCGATCGATCATGTCCTGCAACGGGATACCCGCGCTGCCCGACTTGAACGTGTCCTTCAGACCCGGCCACAGACCGGTCCGCTTGCCGTCGACGTACTCGTAGAAGCCGGCGCCGGACAGCCGCGACGGCCGGCCGACCTCGATCATCTTTTCGACGACGGCCTCGGCCGGATGCGGGGTGTACGCCACGCCCGCATCGTCGGCCGCCTTGCGGGTGGCGGCCGCGATCTTGTGCATCAGCTCGAGGTTGAGCTCATCGGAGAGCTGCAGCGGCGGCGCCGGATAACCGGCCTGCGAGCCCGCCTGCTCGATGGACGACGGGGCGACACCCTCGCCGAGCATCGCCAGCGCTTCGTTGACGAAGGTGCCGATGACGCGGCTGGTGAAGAAGCCGCGGCTGTCGTTGACCACGATCGGGGTCTTGCCGATGGCCAGCGTGTAGTCGAACACCCGGGCCAGCGCTTCGTCAGAAGTCTTCTCGCCCTTGATGATCTCCACCAGCGGCATCTTGTCGACCGGGGAGAAGAAGTGGATGCCGATGAAATCTTCCTGGCGCTTCACACCGGTCGCCAGACCGGTGATCGGCATGGTGGAGGTGTTCGAGCCGAGGATCGCGTTGGGCTCGACGATGTCCTCGATCTCCTGGAACACCTTGTGCTTGAGTTCCTGGTTCTCGAAGACAGCCTCGATGACGAAGTCCACACCCTTGAAGTCGGCAGCGTCGGCGGTCGGAGTGATCCGACCCAGCAGCGCGGCCGACTTCTCGGCAGTCGTCCGGCCCCGCTCGAGCGCCTTGGCCTCCAGCTTCTCGGAGTAACCCTTGCCCTTCTGGGCAGCCTCGATGGTGACGTCCTTGAGGACGACGTCGAACCCTGCTTTCGCTGAGACATAAGCGATTCCGGCACCCATCATGCCGGCACCCAGCACGCCGATCTTGGTGATCGGGGTCTTGCCGATGCCCTCGGGACGGCTGCCGCCGCCGTTGATGGTCTGCAGGTCGAAGAAGAACGCCTGGATCATGTTCTTGGCGGTCTGACCGGTGACCAGCTCGGTGAAATACCGGCTCTCGATGCGGGTGGCGGTGTCGAAGTCGACCTGCGCGCCCTCGACCGCGGCGGCCAGGATGGCCCGCGGCGCCGGCATCGGCGAACCCTTGAGCTGCTTGCGCAGCAGCGCCGGGAACGACGGCAGGATGGCGGCCAGCGCCGGGCTCGACGGGGTGCCGCCGGGCATCTTGTAGCCCTTGAGGTCCCACGGCTGGGTGTGCGATTCCGGGTTCGCCTTGATCCAGGCTTTGGCGGCCGGCACCAATTCGTCGGCGCTGCCGACGATCTCGTCGATCAGACCGGCAGCCTTGGCCTGTTCCGGCTTGAACCGGGTGCCTTGGCTCAGGATCTCCATGAACGCCTTCTGGATGCCGAACATCCGGACCGACCGCGCCACCCCGCCACCACCGGGCAGCAGGCCCAGGGTGACCTCCGGGAGGCCGACCACCAGACCCTTGACGTCGGCGGCAATCCGGTGGTTGCACGCCAGCGCGATCTCCAGGCCGCCACCCAGCGCGGCGCCGTTGATGGCCGCGACCACAGGAACTTCCAGCTTCTCCAGCCGGCGCAGATCGGCCTTGATGGCCTCGGGAGCGGCGAACGCCTCGGCAGCGTCGCCCGGGCCGAGCTTCATCATGCCCTTGAGATCGCCGCCGGCGAAGAAGGTCTTCTTGGCGCTGGTGATCACCACACCGGTGATCGAATCCTTCTCGGCTTCCAGGCGATCCACCGCGTTGTGCATGGACTCGGTGTAGTGCTCGTTCATCACGTTGGCCGAACCGGTCGGGTCGTCCAACGTCAGGGTGACGATGCCGTCGGCATCCTTGTCCCAATGAATAGTGTTCTCAGCCATTATTGTTCGTCTCCCTACACGCGCTCGATGATGGTGGCCACACCCATGCCGCCGCCGATGCACAACGTGACCAACGCACGCTTGGCACCGCGACGCTCGAGCTCGTCGACCATGGTTCCGGTGATCATGGCGCCGGTGGCGCCCAGCGGGTGACCCATCGCGATGGCGCCACCGTTGACGTTGAGCTTCTCGTCCGGAATCTTCAGATCCTTCTGGAACTTCAGCACCACCGAGGCGAAGGCCTCGTTCAGTTCGAACAGGTCGATGTCGTCGACCGTCAGTCCCGCGCGCGCCAGCACCTTCTCGGTGGCCGGGGTTGGACCGGTCAGCATGATGGTCGCGTCGGCGCCGCTGGTGGCGGTGGCCACGATGCGGGCCCGCGGGGTCAGGCCCTGTGACTTGCCGGCGGCCTCGTTACCGATCAGCAGCAGGGCCGCACCGTCGACGATGCCCGAGCTGTTGCCGCCGGTGTGGACGTGGTTGATCCTCTCGACCCAGTGGTACTTCTGCAGCGCAACATCGTCGAAGCCGCCCATCGCGCCGATGCCATCGAACGCCGTGCGCAGCTTGCCCAGGCCCTCGATGGTGGTGTCGGGACGCATGTGCTCGTCGTGGTCCAGGACCACCAGGCCGTTCTGGTCGCGCACCGGGATGACGGACTTGGCGAAGTACCCGCCCGACCAGGCGGCCGCCGCGCGCTCCTGGGAGCGCAGCGCGTAGCCGTCGACGTCGTCACGGGAGAAGCCCTCGATGGTGGCGATCAGGTCGGCCCCGATGCCCTGCGGGGCGATGAAGTTGTCATAGGTGAAAGCCACGTCGGAGAACATCGCGCCGCCGTCCGAACCCATCGGCACGCGGCTCATCGACTCCACGCCGCCGGCGTAGACCAGATCGTCCCAGCCGGAACGGACCTTCTGGGCGGCAGTGTTGACGGCCTCCAGTCCGGAGGCGCAGAACCGGTTGAGCTGCACACCGCCGGTGGTGTCGGGCAGGCCGGCGGCCAGCACGACGGTGCGGGCGATGTCGCCGCCCTGATCGCCGACCGGTCCGACACAGCCCAGGACCATGTCGCTGATCAGGTTCTCGTCCAGATCGGGGTGGCGTGAGCGCATCTCGTCGACCAGGCCGACGACCAGCTCGATGGGCCGGATCTCGGTCAGCGCACCGCCGCGCTGCTTGCCGCGCGGCGTGCGGATGGCCTCGTAGATGAAGGCTTCTTCGGACATGAGCGTCCCTGCTCCTAGATATCTCGATTCTTGCGGAGGACAGTCCTCTGGCGTCAGCCTAACAGCTTCTCCCAACCGCTTGGTTGGGCGTCTGCTCAGCATGATTTGCCGCTCGCCTCGGCGAGGTGGCCGGCTTTGTCCTCTCGGCCCGGTACGACGACGGCGAGCAGGTGGCCCACGCCCAGTTGGTCTGGCCGGAAGGCAGCGGTGGCGTCATGCTCGGTAGCCACAAGCCGGACGCCGAATGGTGTCGCGAACCCGGGACGGCGGGCGGATACATCGTCAGCGCGGATCCGGATGCGTTGTACCGCCGGGTGGTCGACAGTGCCGCCGAGGTGGTGCGCCTCCTGTCCAGGACGGACTACGGCGCCAACGAATTCGCCGTACGCGACCCCGAGGGCAACCTGTGGTCCTTCGGCGACTACAGCGGAGAACCAACGTCCCCGTGACCCCTTAGGCTCGCTGACCATGACGGTGTCGCGGCTACAGCCGTATGCGGTGACGATCTTCGCCGAGATGTCGGCGCTGGCTGCGCGCATCGGGGCGGTGAACCTGGGCCAGGGCTTCCCGGACGAGGACGGCCCGGCGGCCATGCTCGAGACCGCCGAACGCGCGATCGCGGGCGGCGTCAATCAGTACCCGCCGGGTCTGGGCATCGCGCCGCTGCGGGAGGCAATCGCCGCGCAACGGCTGCGGCGGTACGGAATCAGCTACGACCCGGACACCGAAATCCTGGTCACCGTGGGCGCCACCGAGGCCATCGCCGCCGCCGTGCTCGGTCTGGTCGAACCGGGCTCGGACGTGATCCTGGTGGAGCCGTTCTACGACTCGTACTCCCCCGTCGTCGCGATGGCCGGGTGCCGGCGGGTGACGGTCCCGTTGGTGCCCGACGGCCGCGGTTTCGCACTCGACGTCGACGCCCTGCGCCGGGCGGCGTCCGGGGCGCGTGCCCTGATCATCAACTCGCCGCACAACCCGACGGGCACGGCGCTCTCCGACGCCGAGTTGTCGGCGGTGGCGCAGATCGCGGTCGAGCACGACCTCCTGGTGATCACCGACGAGGTCTACGAGGCCCTGGTATTCGACGACCAGCAGCACCGCCCGCTGGCCGCCTACCCGGGCATGGCCAGCCGCACCGTCACCATCTCGAGTGCCGCCAAGATGTTCAACTGCACCGGCTGGAAGATCGGATGGGCATGCGGCCCAGCCGATCTCATCGCCGGGGTCCGGGCCGCCAAGCAGTATCTCAGCTACGTCGGCGGGGCGCCGTTCCAGCCGGCGGTGGCCCATGCGCTGGACCACGAGGACGCCTGGGTGGCCGCCCTGCGCGATTCGTTGCAGCGCAAGCGGGACACGCTGAGCTCGGCCCTGGCCGACATCGGGTTCGACGTGCACCAGAGCTCCGGAACGTATTTCGTGTGTGCCGACCCCCGGCCGCTGGGCCACGACGACAGCACGGCGTTCTGCCTGGAGCTACCGCACCGCGTCGGGGTCGCGGCGATCCCGCTGTCGGCATTCTGCGATCCCGGCGGTCCGCATTTCGCGCAATGGAAACACCTGGTGCGCTTCGCGTTCTGCAAACGGGACGACACCCTCACCGAGGCCATCGAACGGCTGCAGGCACTACGCTGACGGGCGCATCGATCTCGGCGCCGACGGGTACTGCTCGGGCGCGGCCGGTCAGCCCTTCTTGACCTTGAGCACCTGCTTACGCAGGCCGTCCGTCGCCGTCTCCATGCCGCCCTTGATGGTGCGTTTGAGCAGGAAGCCGGGGATCGGCACCGACGGGTCCACCGTCATGTCGAAACGGACCTTCGTCTTGTCGCCATCGGCGGTCAACGTGTACTTCGCGTCCTGTGCCTTGAGCTGCCCGGCCGATACCAGCGTCCAGCTGACGCTCATGTCGGTCCAGGTGTACTCGATGACCTGGGTATCGGTCAGCCCGGCCGCCTTGATCACCATCTTGGCCCGTTTGGGCCGACCGTCGTCATAGCGGTCGATGACCTCGGAACTCTGATACTGGGGCGACCAGGTGGGCGTCGCCTCGACGTCCGCAATCACGTCGAGGATCTCCGCCGGAGTCGCTTCGACCACTACTTCTCGGGATTCGCTGACGGCCATGCCCGTCACCCTAGTCACGCGGTCGGGGTTTCAGGCGGATTTACCCGCGCAGTCCACCGGTGCGCCGTGAAACCTCAGCAGCGCACCAGATTCGCCGGTACCAGCCGCCCACGGTCGGCGACGGGACTGCGACGATCCCGGCGGGGCACCCACACCGGGGTGGCCGCCTCGTCGTCGACGACGACGGCACCCGCGCGCTGCAGGCGGATCCACGCACTCACCGTGTCCAGGCCCACCGTGGGGTCGTAGGACCCGGATCGGACCACGATGCGCTTGCGCCGGAACACCCGCTGGCCGCAGGCCGTGAACATGACGGGGCACTCGTAGCCGAATCCGCACTGTTCGAGATCGTGGATCGGGCGCACCACCAGGCTGTCGTCGAACCGCAGGCCCAGTTCGTCCACCCCGAAACAGGCCGTGTAGCAGACCAGGAACAGCCAGCTCCCGTCGGCGCGGCAATCCGCTCGGACGATCATTCGGTCGGTACCCACGGTAGCCACGTCGCCTCCTCCACATCGGCTGGAGTCATCGTCGGCCCGCACCCGCCTCGCCCTCACGCGTAGCGCACTACCCGAACTTCGCCGCCTACTCGTACACCGAGCGCTATAGGTGCGGCACCGAGCTGATCTTGGCGTCCGGGGTGCCCACGGTCTGGCAATACGTCTGCACGGCCAGTCGCCGGCCGGTCAGTTCCAGATTCGAGGGCTCGTTCTTGCCCTCGTCCTTGATCATCTTGGTGATCGTCTCGTTCTGGGTCTTCTCATCGGCGGCGACGAAGTCCTTGCAGGTGGTATTGCCACCGGAATTCAGCACCGTCGATGAACAACCCGAAACCACGGCCGCGGCGGCCAGGCCGGACACCAGGATCATCTGCACACGCGTCATACGCAGAATTATTGCCGATCGACGCATGCGTCAAACCTCGGCCCGGGCGATGACGTCCTCGGCGAACCGCACGATTCCCGCGCGGTACCCGGCGGCATCGCCGGGAGCGACGGGAGCGCCGGCCCACGGCGAACACGTCACGCCGGTGGCACCCAGATCGGCGGCGCGCCGGTACAGGTCAGCCGACGGCAGCTCGAGCAGGATCTCGAACGGCTGATCGGCGGATAGATCAGGTGATCCGAGGTGGTGATTCCGTGGTAGCAACCGGCTCGTCGAGCAGACTCGCTACCACCGGAATGTCTCGCGTCGGCAAAAACGCAGTGCCACACCAAACTGCATGCGGTCACACTATCGTTTGCGCCATGTCAGAAGATCAGCACAATCACCAGGTTCTCAAGGATCTCAGCACCGAATCCCGTGCGCTGCGGCAACTGATCCCCGATGTGTACCGCGGCTTCGCCGACATGAGCAAGGCGGCGCTGGGCCCCGGTGGTGAGCTGGACCCGCGGATCAAGGAACTGATGGCGATGGCGATCGGTATCGTGCACGGCTGCGACGGGTGCATCGCCTCGCATGCCCGCGCCGCGGTGCGCGCCGGGGCGAGCAAGCAGGAGGCCGCCGACGCGATCGGGGTGGCGATCATGATGCACGGCGGCCCGGGGACGGTGTACGGCGCGCGGGCGTTCGCCGCGTTCTGCGAGTTCGCCGACGCGGCGGAGGCCACGACGGACTGAGGAGAGCGCCTCCCGCGCATCGACTGGGCGTCCACGGACACGAATGTCGAGTGAATGTCGCAGGGGCTGCTGACTGGATGAACAAGCTCATCTCGGCGGGTATCCGCCG
>JAKIXW010000144.1 GCA_022708865.1 Acidobacteriota bacterium | reverse complement strand
GCCGTAAAGCGGGCCATGGTTGATTGCGCGAATTATGTTGTCGCCGTAGCTGATTCATCCAAGATTGGACAGGAGGAGTTCGTGAGCTTCGCCCCCATCTCCAAGGTCGACACGTTGGTGACCGACACCGGGATCACCGACGCCGGCCGAACCGAACTCGGCGCGAACGGAGTCGACGTGATCCTCGCTGCGGCCGACCGGGATCCCCAGGACGCTCCGTGATCGTCACCGTCACGCCCAATCCGAGCACCGACCGCACCGTTTCGCTGTCCTCGGCACTAACCCGCGGTGCGGTACACCGGGTGTCGTCGGTGTCCAGCGAACCCGGCGGCAAGGGGGTCAACGTCGCCCGCGCCCTGACGCTGGCCGGGGTGGACGCGATCGCGGTACTGCCCGCCGCCGCCGCCGATCCGTTCCTGACACTGGTGGCCGGTGCCGACGTTCCGGCCGCACCCGTTGCCGTGCGGGGCACCGTCCGCACCAACCTGACGATCACCGAGCCCGACGGCACCACCACCAAACTCAACGAGCCCGGGGCCCGCCTCGACGGGGCCGAGCTCGAGGCGCTGACGGCCGCCGTGCTGACCCGTGCCGCCACCGCGAGCTGGGTGGTGTTGTCCGGATCCCTGCCGCCCGGTGTTCCTGACAGCTGGTACGCCGACGTGGTGGCGCGGCTGCGCGGGCTGGACTGCCAGGTGGCCGTGGACACCTCCGAAGGTCCCCTGGCCGCCCTGGCCGCCGGGTTCGACCGGGCCGCCCCGGACCTGATCAAGCCCAACTCCGAGGAGCTGGCCGGGCTGTCGGGCCGGTCCGCGGCGGATCTCGAATCCTCGGTGCAGCACGGGGATCCGGCGCCGGTGATCGTGGCGGCGCGCGAGCTGATCGACCGCGGGGTCGGCGCAGTGCTGGCCACCCTGGGCGCCGCGGGCGCCGTGCTGGTCGACGCCGACGGCGCCTGGATCGCCGCACCGCCGCCGATCACCCCCCGCAGCACCGTCGGCGCCGGCGACTCGTCACTGGCTGGCTTCCTGCGTGCCGACGTGGCCGGGGCCGATGCCGCGAACAGACTGCGGATGGCCGTCGCCTACGGCAGCGCTGCCGCGGCCCTGCCCGGTTCGGCACTGCCCTCACCGGCCGAACTGAACCTCGACGCGGTCCGCGTCACGTCCGTGGTCTCGTCCCCCGACCCGCACTGAAACCCACCCGCCGATCCGACGAAAGTACTCGACATGACCAACCCCACCCCGTCCGTGACGACACCCGATCTGGTGCTGCTCGACGTAGACGCCGGAGCTGACAAGGGGGCCGTGATCGGCCGCCTGGCAACCACTCTCGCCGACGCCGGGCGCTCCACCGACGCCGCCGGACTGACCGGCGCGGCGATGACGCGGGAGGGCCAGTCGGCCACCGGCCTGCCTGGTGGCATCGCCATTCCGCACTGCCGATCCCCCTACGTCGACACCCCAACCATCGGCTTCGCGCGGCTGAGTCCGCCCGTCGACTTCGGCGCCCACGACGGCCCGGCCGACCTGGTGTTCCTGATCGCCGCACCGGATTCCGGCGGCGCCGAGCACATGAAGCTGCTGTCCAGCCTGGCCCGTGCGCTGGTCCGCCCAGCGTTCGTGCAGTCGCTGCGGGCGGCCTCGTCCAAGGATGACGTGGTCGCCCTGGTGGACGGTGTGGTCAACCCGGCCCCGGCCGCACCCGCTGCCGCCGCAGCGCCGGCGGTCGCTGCGCCACAACAGAAATCGGTTGTGGCGATCACCGCCTGCCCCACCGGGATCGCGCACACCTACATGGCCGCCGACGCGCTGAAACTGGCCGCCGAACGCGCCGGGGTGAATCTGATCGTGGAGACGCAGGGCTCCTCGGGCAGCACTCCCGTGGCGGCGGCCACCATCGCCGGCGCCGACGCCGTCATCTTCGCCACCGATGTGGGCGTCAAGGACCGCGGCCGGTTCGCCGGCAAGCCCGTGATCGCCTCCGGCGTCAAGCGTGCCATCAACGAGCCCGACACCATGATCGCCGAAGCCGTTGCGGCATCGGACAATCCGAATGCTGCCCGCGTCGAGGGCTCGGCTGCGGCCGGTGCGGACACCGAGGGTTCGTCCGACGTCGGGTGGGGCACCCGGATCCGGCAGATCCTGCTCACCGGTGTGAGCTACATGATCCCGTTCGTGGCGGCCGGTGGTCTGCTCATTGCGCTGGGCTTCCTGTTCGCCGGTTACGACATCGCCAACAAGCCCGAGGGCAAGACCGATTCACTGGCGCACATCATCGCGACCACCAACACGCTGACCAACCTGCCACCCGGTGGGTTCACCCAGTATCTCGGGGCGGTGCTGTTCAGCCTCGGCGGGCTGGCCTTCGGGTTCCTGGTACCGGCCCTGGCCGGCTATATCTCATTCGCCATCGCCGACCGGCCCGGTATCGCCCCCGGCTTCACCGCCGGCGCGGTCGCGGTGTTCGTCGGCGGCGGGTTCATCGGCGGCATCGTGGGCGGTCTGATCGCCGGATTCGCCGCCCTGTGGATCAGCAAATGGTCGGTGCCACAATGGTTCCGGGGTCTGATGCCGGTGGTCATCATTCCGCTCGGAGCGTCGCTGATCGTCGGTCTGCTGATGTTCCTGCTGCTGGGCCGCCCACTGGCCGCGATCACCACCGGGCTGACCAATTGGCTCAACGGAATGACGGGCGGCTCGGTGATCCTGCTCGGCATCATCCTGGGCCTGATGATGTGCTTCGACCTCGGTGGCCCGGTGAACAAGGCGGCCTACGCCTTCGCCGTGGCCGGCCTCTCGACCACCGATGTCGCGTCGCTGCGCATCATGGCGGCAGTCATGGCGGCCGGCATGGTGCCGCCCCTGGCGATGGCGCTGGCCACCACGGTGCGGCCCGGGTTGTTCAGTGAACCGGAGCGCGAAAATGGACGGGCCGCATGGCTTCTCGGTGCATCGTTCATCTCCGAGGGCGCGATCCCGTTCGCGGCGGCCGATCCATTGCGGGTGATCCCGTCGATGATGGCCGGCGGCGCCCTGACCGGTGCGCTGGTCATGGCGTTCGACGTGACCCTGCGCGCGCCACACGGCGGCATCTTCGTGTTCTTCGCGATCGGCAACCTGCTGTGGTTCCTGGCGGCATTGGCCGCCGGCACCGTCGTCGGCGCGATCTGCGTCGTCGCCGCCAAACAGTTCACCGGAAAGTCCGACGCCGAGCTCGCCACACCGGCAACCGTCACCGCGTA
This sequence comes from Acidobacteriota bacterium, assembly GCA_022708865.1. Classification (GTDB taxonomy): domain Bacteria; phylum Actinomycetota; class Actinomycetes; order Mycobacteriales; family Mycobacteriaceae; genus Mycobacterium. The sequence continues at coordinate 6,420 of JAKIXW010000144.1, read as the reverse complement.
AAGTCGCCCGAACGCACGTATGGGCGAGTTCGTTCGAGTACAACCGTGCACAACGTCGATCTCGGCGTCACGCAGATAAGGAGCACATCCACATGCCCAGCAAGACCGTCACCGTCGGATCGGCCGTCGGCCTGCACGCCCGCCCAGCCGCTGTCATCTCCGAGGCCGTCGTCAATTCCGGGGCGAACGTCACGCTCTCCGTCGACGGCGGCGAACCAGTGGACGCCGGCTCAGCGCTGATGATCATGACCCTCGGGGCCGGCAACGGCGCCCAGGTCACGGTGGAGTCCGACGATCCCGCTGTCCTGGACCAGATCGCCGCGCTGGTCGAGCAGGATCTCGACGCCTGAGACTGCGACGGGTTCGCACCGAATCCGGCTTGCGTACCCGACATTTCGCCGATGGGTGAGCGCGCGTCCGCCCACCCATCCGTCGCGAAGGTGCACAAAAGCACGAACGCCACGGCGTGTTGACGCACCGACACGCACGTTCGCGGGGAAGGTGACCGGGGAAGGTGAGCGCGGGGGAAGTAACGAGATAGCAAACCGCTGGAGACGGTTTGCTCTCAACGGCTGTGCGGATGCTGAGCGCGTGCCACGGTTAATAGCAAACGACTTCCGGCGAAAGGTCGACAACATGAGACGTCCCACGATGCTGCACCGATTGTCCGCGGAGACGATCGGCACGTTCTGGCTGGTCCTCGGTGGCTGCGGCAGCGCCGTGTTCGCCGCCGGATTCATGTCCGGGGACGGAGTCCATCTGGGCATCGGATTCCTCGGTGTCGCACTGGCTTTCGGCCTCACGGTGCTCACCGGCGTCTACGCGTTCGGCGTCATCTCCGGCGGCCACTTCAACCCGGCGGTCACCCTGGGCGCGGCGGTCGCCGGCCGGGTGGAATGGAAAGTGCTACCGGCCTATTGGTGCGCCCAGGTGGTCGGCGGCCTGATCGGCGGCGCGGTCATCTATCTCATTGCCAGCGGTAAGCCGGGATTCGACGCGACCGGCCACATGGCGGCCAACGGGTTCGGCGCCCACTCACCCGGCGGCTATTCCCTGGCCGCGGTGCTGATCACGGAGATCGTCCTGACGGCCGTGTTCCTGCTGGTGATCCTTGGAGCCACCGACGATCGGGCGCCAAAGGGCTTCGCCGGGTTGGCGATCGGCCTCACCCTGACCCTGATCCACCTGATCTCCATCCCGATCTCGAACACGTCGGTGAACCCGGCCCGTAGCACCGCCGTCGCGTTCTTCAACGGTGACGGCGCCCCGGCCCAGCTGTGGGTGTTCTGGCTCGCACCACTCGTCGGTGCGGCAATCGCCGGCATCGCTTACCCGTTCCTGTTCGGCCGCGCCGAGGAGCTTGCCGATCGACCGGTCCGCGACGGCCGGCTCGACGAGCTGGTAGCGGACTGAGAAACGCACTCCGCGTGCCCCGTCGACGATGACGGGGCACGCGACGTACGTAGTAGAACCGGACGAAGCAGTCAGCGCGCCGTGCTCGCCGCGGTCTTCTCGGTCTCCGTGCCCTCATGGGCCGGCCGGCCACCGGAGTTCTCCAGATGAACCAGATCCAGCGCCGCCAGGTGCGCCTGAGCGGTCTAGAGCCCGTGGATGTTCTGCACCGGGAGCCGCGCGCCGCGGCGCGGTTCGACGGCCAACCCACTGACCTCGAGGAGCCTAACCACGCGGTGCCGGTGCGGCCGCATCGGTTCGAGCAGTTCGACCATGCCCGCGTCGTCGAGGGGGCGCCCGACCAGCGTCCAGCCCACCATCTTGGACACGTGGTAGTCGCCGATCGACAGCGCGTCGGCATCACCGAACGCCCGCTGCGCCACCTCCGCGGCCGTCCACACCCCCACGCCAGGCAGGGACATCAGCGCGGTCCGGGCGGCCTCGGCTGGGCGGGACACCAGCCGCTCGAGGGCGTCTGCGCGACCGGCGGCCAGGACGACGGTCCGGGCGCGGCCGGGATCGACGTTGGCCCGGTGGAATTCCCACGACGGGATAGCCCGCCAGACCTCGGCGGCCGGGAACACCCGCATCCGCGCGGGTGCCGGCCCCGGCGCCGGCCCCCCGAACCGGGTCACCAGCGTCCGCCACGCGCGGAACGCATCGGCCCCGGGAACGCGCTGCTCGATGATCGCGGGCAGCAGGGCCTCCAGCACCCGGCCCGACCGGCCCAGCCGCAGGTGCGGGGCGCGCCGGGCCGCGGCGGCCACCGTCGGTTCCCCGGGCTGGAAGTCTGCCCACTCGTCGTGCAGACCCAGCAGGGCCGACAGCCCATCGGCGAACTCGACGGCGCCCGGACCCCACACCTGGGCGCGGACGGCCGCGGGTCCGGCGCGGACGATGCAGGCGGTCACCGGTCCGGAGGCGAGCAGGCTGGTCCGCCAGATCGCGCCGTCGGGGGTGATCTGGAAGGTCGGGTCCCCCGTCCCCCGCCGCCACGGGGCCAGGGTCGCGCCGTAGCTGACGGGGCCCGGAAACGTGACCGTGCGGTCGATCGGATCGCTGTGTGCTATCCGGCCAAACTATCCCGCCGCAGTGCCGGTGCGTTGACGGTGGGGGAGCCAGTTGCCAGGATTACCGATTGTGACCACCCCGTTCGACGATCCCCAGGCCGAACTCGCGTGGATGTTCCTGCAGAGTCTCAGCGAAGACGGCGACCTCGACGAGGGTTTCGCGCTGCTCGCGGACGACTTCACGTACTGGAGCAACACGATCCTGCGGACCTGCGACAAGACGGAACTGCGGCAGATCGCCGAGCAACTCCGCCAGCTGGTGCGGTTGGATTTCGACCTGATCAGCTGCACCAACGAGGGCGAGAACGTCGTGATCGAGGCCCAACCGGACGGTGTCACCACCGCCGGGGTCCGCTACGACACCCCGACGGTGTTCGTCTTCGAGACCCGTGACGGACAGATCACCGCCCTGCGTGAGTACGGGGACACCCGGTTGGTCGAGATGGCCTTCGGGTCGGTTCTGAGGAGGCAGCCATGACATCCACCACCCCGCCGACCTTGTCGGCCGACATCTCGGTCGGCGCCCCACCGGACGCGGTCTACGCACTGCTCACCGATCTGCCGGTGCTGGCCGAACTCGCCGAGGAAACCACCGCCATGCGTTGGGTGAGCGGCGATTCGGCCCGCACGGGGGCGGTGTTCAAGGGCGACAACGCCAATGGCCGGCATCACTGGACCACCACGTGCACCGTGTCGGAGGCCGCACCGGGCCGGGCGTTCTCGTGGAGCGTCGCCAGCGGGCCCGTTCGAATCGCGCGCTGGCGCTACGGAATCGAGCCCGACGGCGCCGGCTGCCGGGTCACCGAGAGTATGTGGGACGACCGGCCGTGGTGGCTGCGGCGGTTCGGGGTCCTGCTGACCGGAACCCCCGACCGGCAGGCCGCCAATGCCGAGCACATGCGACTGACGTTGCAGCGGCTCAAGGCTCGGGCCGAGCGGCCCGCTTCTGAACCTCGATGAGTGACGCCAGGATCTTCTCGATCTGTTGATCCTGCGTCAGCAGATGGGCCTGGATGCACTTGGCCTCCTGCAGGATTGCGGTGGCATCCTTGTAGGTGGCCTCGGCCCGCTCGTCGGCTCCCTTGGCCTGGATGTTCTGCCCGACGATGATGATGGGCAGCAGCACCAGTTGCAGCAACGTCTGCGCGATCCAGGCCACCATCACGATGAGGTCATGGCTCTTGAACGCCGACGGGGCACTGACCAGTGCCAGCAACGTGAACAGGTATGCGGCCCACATGGTTCCGACGATGACGGTGATCTTCAGCCCGACCCGGGCGTTGAACCGTCCGATCCAGGTGTCGCCGTGCACCTTCTTCGCCGCCGCGGCCACCGTCGGTGGGCCCGCGGCCAGGCGGTTCTTGACATGGGGATGCGGCAGGTATTCGAAGAATTCAGCCATGCCGATCAGGCTGTCACGAATATCCGGCGCTGTACACGAAACCCGTTGCTCATGAACATAACTGCTGAACACCAGCTGTGAGTTTGCTGTCGGATCAGGGCCGGCGCGCGATGGCGTCGGCAACGACGGCGATCGGCGAGGTCGACGATCGGCCGTGGGCCTCGCGCGCATCGGCCAGTTTGTAGGCCGAGTACATACCTCGAACTCCCAACCACCGCAATGGTTCCGGCTCCCAGGTCCGGGATCGGTGACCGACCCACGGGAATCGGGTGAGCGGCGTGTCCCGGCGCAGCACGAGATCGGCGAGGGTCTGCCCGGCCAGGTTCGTCGCCGTCACGCCATGCCCGACATAGCCGCCGGCCCAGCCCAGTCCGGTCGAATGATCCAGTGCCACACCGGCTGTCCAATCACGCGGGACGGCCAGCACGCCGCACCAGCCGTGCGCGATGCCGATTCCCCGGGTCTGCGGGAAGATGGACCCGAGCACGCCGGTCAGGTACTCGATGGTGCGCGGGCTGACCGCGCCGTCGCGGTCGATGCCTGAACCGAAGCGGTAGGGCACCGCGCGCCCGCCGATGGCAACGCGGTCGTCGGCGGTGCGCTGGGCGTAGAAGAATCCGTGTGCGTTGTCCCCCAACGTTTCCCGGCCCTGCCAGCCGATGTCCGACCACATCTCGGCGGGCAGCGGGTCGGTGGCGATCATCGCGCTGTTCATCGGCAGCCAGCGTCGTTTCAGCCCGGGCAGTCGCGTGGTGAACCCCTCGGTGGCGCGCAGCACGATCGGGGCACGCACGCTGCCGTGTGGTGTCACCGCGCGGCCGGGACCGATGTCGGTGACGGTGGTCTGTTCATGGATATGGCCCCCGAGTCGTTCCACCGTATCGGCCAGTCCCCGAACCAGTTTGGCCGGCTGGATTCGCGCGCAGTGCGGCGTGTACGCCGCCAGGAGCGTCCCGTCGACGTTGACACGTTGCGCCGCTTCATCTTTGGTCAGCAGCACCGAATCGTCATCACCCCAGGACCGGTCGTCGTGGACCTGCGCACGCAGCCGCTGCACCTGCGGCTGGTTGCGCGCGACATCCAGCGTTCCACCCTTGACGATGTCGGCGTCGATCCGTTCCCGGTCAGCGACCGCGATCACCTCGTCGACCGCCCCGTTCAGGGCCTGCTGCCACTCGATCACCGCGGCCCGGCCGTGCCGCTTCGCCAGCAGTCCCCGGTGGCCGGGCGCCAGGCCGGACAGCCACCCGCCGTTGCGTCCCGACGCCCCGAACCCGGCGAACCGCTGCTCGAGGATGGTGATCCGCAACGACGGATCCGCCCTCAGCAGGTAGTAGGCGGTCCACAGTCCGGTGTATCCGGCGCCGACGATGCACACGTCAGCATCACGGTCGCCCGGCAGCGCGGGACGCGGTCCCGGGAGTTCGGTGAACCAGTGCGAGACGTGCCCGTTGATCGTCGACGACATCTGCCGATCCTGTCAGCCGGACCGAACGCGCAGCGGTGGTACGTCGAAATGGTCCGCAGGACGGGCACCTTGGACAGCACGGCCTGCCCGAATCGGTAGTAGCGGGTCAGCTCGCCGAAGTCGTGCGCCTCGAACGCGGACTGCACCGCCACCGGGCGCACCCCGGGTACCGCGTCGACGATGTCCGACGACTTCTCGAGGGCCTCGATCCTGTCCATCCATCCGTGAGTAGGGCCGGACCCCGCTGTTCGGGTCAGGCCCTCGCCCTGCGGCGGGCTTCGCGCATCCCGGCCCAGAACCGCGCGGCCTCCCGGACGGAGTCCTGCACCGGATCGGGTTGCCAGCCCAGTTCGCGGCGCGCCTTGGAGCAGTCCACGTCGGCCTCGGCCCGCATCAGTCGCACCGACGCCAGGGTCATGCGTTCGTCGGTGCCGCGCAGCCGGGCCCTGGTGGAGCCGATCGCCCCCATCAGATAGAGCATCGGGACCGGGATGGAGCGCTTGGGGACCGGCACGCCGGCTTCCTGCGCGGCGATGGTGATCACCTCGCGGTTGGTGATCATCCGCTCGGAGATCAGGTAGCGCTCGCCGGGCCGGCCGTGCTCGGCGGCCCGAATGAGCGCGTCGGCTGCATCTTCTATGCCGACGGCCTCGAGCGCGATCTTGTCGAGGACGAACGGCATCTTGCCGAACACCGTGCCGGCGATCAGCGCGCCGTGTGGCGTCATCCCGTAGTCCCCGGGGCCGTAGGTGGTCGAGATGCACATCGCGACGGCGGGCAGCCCGCGGGTGCGTGCGTGGTCCAGCACCATCTCCTCGGCCTGCACCCGTGATCGCACGTAGGCGGTGAGCTTGCGCTGGTCGATGATGTCGGCCTCGGTGGCCACCCGGCCCTTCTTGCGCCCCACGGTCGAGTAGCTGCTGGTGAAGACGAACTTGCGCAGTGTTCCGACCGCCGCTGCCTCCACAGCCATATCCAGCACGCCACGCAGGCCGTCGACGTTGGTGCGGAACAGCGGGCTCGGATCG
>JAKIXW010000143.1:357-9685 GCA_022708865.1 Acidobacteriota bacterium | reverse complement strand
GAGCGGTCCGGCCGGACCACCCCCTGGACGCCGACGGAGATCGCCGAAGGCCGTAGAATCGGCTGTCGAACTAGGTGGTACGGCATACGTTCTGCTCGTATCATCGTGTTATTCGCCCGTATGCTCGGGCGTATCAGTGCTTTCGCAGGCCCGTAACCCGGCCCGGAACCCGGCAAGGAGGGACGAATGCCACTCTCCGAGCACGAGCAGCGCATGCTCGACCAGATCGAGAGCGCGCTGTACGCAGAAGACCCCAAGTTCGCCTCCAGCGTGCGCGGCGGGTCTTTCCGGGCTCCCTCGGCCCGGCGGCGCCTCAAGGGTGCCGGGCTGTTCGTGGCGGGGTTGGCGATGCTGATCGCTGGGGTTCCGTTCTACTCCCAGAACCATCTCTTCCTGATCCTGAGCGTGCTCGGGTTCATCGCGATGTTCGCCGGCGCCTTCATCGCGGTGACCGGCCCGCGGGCGTCGGCCAACGGGAAGAACGCACCGCTGCCGGGCGGCGCACGGTCGCGCAAGCCTCGTTCCGGCGGCTCGTTCACCAGCCGCATGGAGGACAGGTTCCGTCGGCGGTTCGACGACTAACACCAGTTCGTAGGTAGAAAGGGACAGCTTCGGCTGTCCCTTTTTTGTTGGTGCGCCGCGGCTGGTCCCGGCACTGCCGACCGTTGACCGAATCCTCCCCACTTCGCCCCACCAGGGTGGCCGCACCCCCAGTTGATGCTGTTGAGCTGCGCCTTTGTCGGAGGCCCCGCTCGCTTCACCGCCCGCAATTCCGGAGCCGAACCATGCCTGGCGGCGCTGGTGGGGCAGACACACAGTTCTGTGGTGTGAATTGGAGCAAAGTGGGGGATTGTGGGGTATGGTGGCAGCTAACGGAACGACCGAGGTTCCGGGGCACCAAACGGGGATGGCGTAAGAGCTAGGAGATGTGCACAGCATGTTTCTCGGCACTTACACACCCAAGCTCGACGACAAGGGCCGGCTCACACTGCCGGCCAAGTTCCGTGAAGCACTCGCAGGGGGGCTGATGGTGGCAAAGAGCCAGGACCACAGCCTCGCGGTCTACCCACGGGCCGAGTTCGAGGAGCGGGCGCGCCGCGCGGTCGAGAAGGCGAAGTCGAACCAGGACGCCCGGGCCGAACTGCGCGTCTTCGCCGCGGGCGCCGACGAGCAGCTTCCCGACGCGCAGGGCCGCATCACGTTGCCGGCCGACCTGCGCCGCTACGCCGACCTGTCGCGCGAATGCGTGGTGATCGGCGCCGTCGACTACCTCGAAATCTGGAACGCCGAGTCCTGGCAGTCCTACCAACAGACCCATGAGGAGCATTTCTCCGCAGCCGGCGACGAAGCACTCGGCGACAGTGCTTGACACGGCGGTCGGCCCGAAGGCGGAACTGGAATCCGTGCCGTCCCGTGCATCGTGGCCTCTGTCCGAACCGACCCTGACGTACTTCCCCGACGTCAGGTTCGCCTCGGACAGGGACCTCGGTGCCACGGGCACCCGGCACGGCACGCGATGGACCGGCGCGCAATGGAGAGGCGAAACCGTGGCAGACGATTTCGGCCATGTGCCCGTCCTGCTCGACCGATGCGTCGAACTGCTGCTCCCGGCCCTGACCCGGATTGATCCCGACGGCTCGGGGGCAGTGCTGGTCGACGCGACGCTGGGGGCCGGCGGACACTCCGAGCGCTTCCTGACCGACCTGCCCGGACTCCGGGTGATCGGTCTGGACCGCGACCCGAGTGCACTGCAGATCGCCCGGGAGCGGCTGGCCCCCTTCGGCAGCCGATTCACCGCCGTCCGCACCCGCTACGACGGAATCGTCGATGCGCTCGCCGACTGCGGTTATGCCGCTTCGGGATCCATCGACGGCGTGCTCTTCGACCTGGGGGTGTCGTCGATGCAGCTGGACCGGACCGAGCGGGGATTCTCCTACGCCGCCGACGCGCCGCTGGACATGCGGATGGATCCCGACCTGCCGTTGACGGCGGCCGACATCTTGAACACCTTCGACGCCCGCGACATCGCGAAGGTCCTCCGGGACTTCGGCGACGAGCGCTACGCGCCCCGCATCGCGGCCCAGATCGTCCGGCGGCGCGAACAGCAGCCGTTCGCCCGGACCGGCGAGTTGGTCGAGTTGCTGTACGACGCAATCCCGGCGCCGGCCCGCCGCACCGGCGGTCATCCCGCCAAGCGCACCTTCCAGGCACTGCGGGTCGCGGTCAACGCCGAGCTCGACTCGCTGCGGGCCGCGCTTCCGGCCGCCCTGGACACTCTGGCCGCCGGCGGGCGCACTGTCGTGATGGCCTATCAGTCGCTCGAGGACAAGATCGTCAAGGCGGTGTTCGCGGAGGTCACTGCGAGCCGTTCGCCGGCCGGGCTGCCGGTGGAACTGCCGGGCTACGAACCGGAATTCGCCGCGGTGACCCGGGGCGCCGAGCGCGCCGACGCCGATGAGATCGAACGTAATCCGCGAAGTGCAGCAGTGCGGTTGCGAGCCGTAGAGCGAGTCCAGGGGAAGGGTCGCCCATGAGCAAGCCGTCCAAGACGCCCAGGGGTGGGTCGCGTGGCGAGGAGGTGCCGGCACGCCGGCGTGGCCGCGGTCCGGTACTCGAGGACGGCCCCCGCCGGAACGACCGCCGCGGCGAGCGTCGGCCTGTGGACGCTCCGGCGCGCGACCGTCGACCGAAGAACAGCCGCACCGCCGGCCCGGCACGCGATCAGCGCGCGCTGCGCCCCGCGGGGCCGCTCACCGCGCCCATGCCCCGGGTCGCCCCCGCCAAGAGCGCGAGCCAGGCCAGGGCGCGAGCCAAGGCACGTAAGGCCAAGGCGCCCAAAGTTATTCGAGTTCCACTGCGGGAGCGGTTGAACGCCCGGCTGGTCGGGCTGGCGCAGATCGACCTGAGCCCGCGCACCCTGCTGGCCCGCGTGCCGTTCGTCGTTCTGGTGATCGGTGCCCTCGGCCTGGGGCTGGGCGTGACGCTCTGGCTGTCGACGGATGCCGCCGAACGCTCGTACCAGCTGGGTCGGGCGCGGGTGGTCAATCAGGCTCTGCAGCAACAGAAGGAAGCGCTCGAGCGTCAGGTGCTCGAGGCGCAGGCGGCACCGGCGCTGGCGGAGTCGGCCCGCAGCCTGGGCATGATCCCGTCCCGCGACACCGCCCACCTCGTCCAGGATCCCGGCGGGAACTGGATCGTCGTCGGGAATCCGAAACCCGCACAGGGAGTTCCGCCCGCGCCGTTGAACGTCAAGCTGCCCGACGAGGCCCCGCCGGCCCCCACGCCGCCGGCCCGCGTGGCCGAGCGCCCGGTCGTCGTCGCACCGGCCCCGTCGGCACCCGCCCCGGCCCAGCCGCTGGCCGCACCCGCCCCGGTTCCGTCCGCGCCGGCCCCGGCTGCCGCGCCGGAGGTTCCGATACCACTGGATCATTCGCCCGCCGGCCCGCCCGCTGCCTCGCCCACGGGTCCGGCGACCGGGCCCGCACCCGGACCGGCCGATGCCGCGCCGGGCCTGGTGCTCGTCCCCGTCCCGGCCGCTCCCGCACCGGCAACCGCCCCCGGGCCTGCACCCGCGCCGGCCGGGGCGCCCGCATGAGAGGGCGGGAACCGGGACCCGACCGCGAAGCCGGCCCGGCCCCGAAGGCCGCCGAACGCGCGGCCGAAGGTCACGGCCGCCCCGCGCGTGCCACCCGCACCCGCCCGCCGACCGAAACCGGTTCGCGGACATCCTCATTCGAGTTCCGCCAGCGCGGCGGCATCATCGTCATCTTCGTGGCGCTGGCGATAGCGGGCGCGCAGCTGTTCTATCTGCAGGTCCCGCGCGCGGCCGGGCTGCGCGCCGAGGCGGCCGGCCAGCTGAAGGTCACGGACGTGGAGCGGGCGGTCCGAGGGAGCATCGTCGACCGCAACCTCAACAAGCTGGCGTACACCATCGAGGCGCGCGCGCTGACGTTCCAGCCGCTGCGCATCCGCAAGCAACTCACGGAGGCCCGCGCGCAGTCGCCGAAGGCTCCCGACCCGCAGCAGCGCCTGCAGGAGATCGCCCGCGAGGTGTCGACCCGGCTGGATGGCCACCCCGACTCCGCAACACTGCTGAAGAAGCTCACCAGCAACGACACCTTCGTCTACCTGGCCCGCTCGGTTGATCCCGCCATCGCCGGGGCCATCACCGACAAGTTCCCGGAGGTCGGCGCCGAACGTCAGGACATCCGGCAATATCCCGGTGGTTCACTGGCCGCGAACGTGGTGGGCGGCATCGACTGGGACGGCCACGGTCTGCTCGGCCTGGAGGACTCGATGGACTCCGTGCTGGCCGGCACCGACGGGTCGGTCACCTACGACCGCGGCTCCGACGGCGTGGTCATCCCGGGCAGCTACCGCAACCGCCACGACGCGGTGGACGGGTCGACCGTGCAGCTGACCATCGACGACGACATCCAGTACTACGTGCAGCAGCAGGTGCAGCAGGCCAAGGACGCCTCCGGCGCCAAGAACGTCTCGGCCGTCGTGCTGGACGCCAAGACCGGTGAAGTGCTGGCGATGTCCAACGACAACACGTTCGACCCGAGCCAGGACATTGGCCGTCAGGCGGACCGGCAGATGGGCAACCTCGCGGTGTCCTCACCGTTCGAACCTGGGTCGGTCAACAAGATCGTGGCCATCTCCACGGCCATCGAGAACGGGCTCACCACTCCCGACGAGGTGTTGCAGGTCCCGGGCTCGATCGACATGGGCGGGGTCACCGTCAGCGACGCCTGGAAGCACGGGGTCATGCCCTACACCACCACTGGCGTACTGGGGAAGTCGTCCAACGTCGGCACGCTGATGCTGGCTCAGCGGATCGGACCCGACCGGTTCTACGACATGGTCCGCAAGTTCGGGCTGGGTCAGCGCACCGATGTCGGCCTGCCCGGGGAGAGCGATGGGCTGGTGCCGCCGATGGCCCAGTGGTCGGGCAGCACATTCTCCAATCTTCCGATCGGGCAGGGTCTTTCGATGACTCTGCTGCAGATGGCCGGGATGTACCAGACCGTCGCCAACGACGGCGTGCGGATCCCGCCGCGCATCATCAAGGCGACCATCGCACCGGACGGCAGCCGCAAGGAGGGGTCGCGGCCCGAGGGCGTCCGGGTGATGTCCGCGCAGACCGCGCAGACGGTTCGCAACATGCTGCGCGCCGTGGTCCAGCGTGATCCGATGGGTTATCAGCAGGGCACCGGCCCGGCCGGTGCCGTCGAGGGTTATCAGATGGCGGGCAAGACCGGAACGGCCCAGCAGATCAACCCGGCCTGCGGCTGCTACTACAGCGACGTCTACTGGATCACCTTCGCGGGCCTGGCCACCGCCGACAACCCGCGGTACGTGATCGGGATCATGTCCGACGCCCCGCATCGCGCGGCCGACGGTTCGCCCGGTTCGTCGGCGGCGCCGTTGTTCCACAACATCGCGGCCTGGCTGATGCAGCGCGAGAACGTGCCGCTGTCGCCGGATCCCGGACCGCCGCTGGTGCTGCAGGCCGACTGACGGCCCTGCGCGGATTTCGCTCGGTAGGGTATTGCCGATGTCCCCACCATCCGTGTCGCTGTCCGCATTGGCGGAGCGGGTGGGGGCGTCACCGGCAGCCGGGGACCTTCCCGACGTCCTCGTCACCGGCGTCACGCTGCGCGGCCAGGACGCCCGGCCCGGCAACCTGTTCGCTGCCCTGGCGGGCGCGTCGGCGCACGGCGCGGCCTTCGCTGCCGATGCGATCCAGCATGGCGCCGTCGCGGTTCTGACCGATTCCGCGGGCGCCGAACTGCTCGGCCCGGCCGTGAAAGTACCGGTACTGGTGCACCCCGATCCACGCGGGGCACTCGGCGCGGTGGCCGCGGAGGTGTACGGCCGGCCCTCGGAGGCGCTGACGGTCATCGGGGTCACCGGAACGTCGGGCAAGACCACCACCACCTACCTGATCGAGGCCGGCCTGCGGGCTGCCGGTCGCACCGCCGGGTTGATCGGCACCGTCGGGGTCCGCATCGACGGCACGGATCTGCCCAGCGCGCTGACCACCCCGGAGGCGCCCGCGCTGCAGGCGCTGCTGGCCCTGATGCGTGACCGTGGCGTGGACACCACCGTCATGGAGGTGTCCAGCCACGCGCTGTCGCTGGGCCGCGTCGACGGCGTGCGCTTCGCGGCAGGCGGATTCACCAACCTCTCGCGCGACCACCTCGATTTCCATCCGACGATGGCCGACTACTTCGAGGCCAAGGCCCGGTTGTTCGACCCGGCCGCACCGACCTGCGCCGCCGACGCGGTGGTGTGCGTCGACGACGAGGCCGGCCGGGCCATGGCGCAGCGTGCGAATTCGGCGATCACCGTCAGCGTGTCGGGGCCGGCCGACTGGACCGTCGAGAACGTGACCGACCTGCCCGACGGTTCGCAGGAATTCTTCGCGGTCGACCCGGCCGGGGTGCGCCACCACATCGGCATCCGGCTGCCGGGCCGCTACAACATCGCCAATTGCCTTGTGGCACTGGCACTTCTAGACGCCGTCGGCGTGGCGCCCGAACAGGCCGCGCCGGGCCTGCGCGATGCCCGGGTGCCGGGGCGGCTTGAACCCGTCGAGCGCGGGCAGGACTTCCTGGCCCTGGTCGACTACGCCCACAAGCCCGGTGCGCTGCGTGCGGTGCTCGAGACCCTGCGCCGCGCGCCCAACACCCGGCGCATCGCGGTGGTGTTCGGCGCGGGCGGCAACCGCGATGCGGGCAAACGGGTGCCGATGGGCGCCGTGGCCGCCGAACTGGCCGATCTGGTGGTCGTCACCGACGACAACCCCCGCGACGAGGATCCCGCGGCCATCCGGGCGGCCGTGCTCAGCGGTGCGGCGGGCGGTCCGGCGCAGTCCGTCGAGATCGGCGACCGCCGGGCCGCGATCGACCACGCGGTCGGCTGGGCCGGCCCCGGTGATGTGGTGCTGATCGCGGGTAAGGGCCACGAGTCCGGTCAGACCGCGGCCGGCCGGACCCGGCCGTTCGACGACCGCGACGAACTGGTCCAGGCCCTGGAGGCCCGGGGGGCCCGGGCGTGATCGAACTGACCGTCGCCGAGGTGGCCGACATCGTCGGCGGCACCCTGGCCGATATCGGCCCGGCCGAGGCTGCCCGCACCGTCATCACCGGCACCGTCGAATTCGATTCGCGCGCAGTCGCTTCCGGTGCCCTGTTCCTCGCGCTGCCGGGGGCCCGCAGCGACGGTCACGACCATGCGCCAGCGGCCGTCGCCGCGGGTGCGGTGGCGGTGCTGGCGGCTCGGCCGGTCGGGGTGCCCGCCATCGTGGTGCGGCCGCAGCCGGGCGACGTGAGCGCCAGTGTTCTCGAGCACGACCGGGACGGTTCGGGCGCCGCGGTGCTGGCGGCACTGGGCAGGCTGGCCGCGGCCGTTGCCGCACGCCTGGTTGCGGACGGGTTGACGATCATCGGCGTCACGGGTTCCTCGGGCAAGACGTCCACCAAGGACCTGCTGGCGGCGGTGCTGGCGCCGCTGGGCGAGGTGATCGCCCCGCCCGGGTCGTTCAACAACGAACTCGGTCACCCTTGGACGGTGCTGCGGGCCACCGAGGACACCGACTTCCTGGTGCTCGAGATGTCGGCCCGGCATCCGGGCAATATCGCCGCCCTGGCCGCCATCGCGCCGCCCGGGATCGCAGTGGTGCTCAACGTCGGCACCGCGCATCTGGGCGAGTTCGGTTCCCGAGAGATCATCGCGCAGACCAAATCCGAACTGCCGCAAGCTGTTCCGTCGTCGGGCGTGGTGGTGCTCAACGTCGACGACACCGCGGTGGCGGCGATGGCGAACAAGACTGCGGCGCGGGTGGTCCGGGTGAGCAGGACGCGAGGCGTCCAGGTGCCCGACGTGTGGGCGACGGACGTCGTCCTCGACGATCTGGCCCGGGCGCGGTTCACCCTGCACCACGGCGATGCGGAGCCGGTGCCGGTGCAGCTCGGCGTCTTCGGCGACCATCAGGTGTCCAACGCGCTGTGCGCGGCCGCGGTTGCCTTCGAGTGCGGGGCCACCGGCGAGCAGGTCGCCAGCGTGCTGGCCGCGGCGGGCCCGACCTCGCCCAGCAGGATGGACGTGGTGACCCGCGCCGACGGGGTCACCGTCATCAACGACGCCTACAACGCCAATCCGGATTCGATGCGGGCCGGTCTGCAGGCCCTGGCCTGGATGGCACGACCCGAATCCGGGGGCCGGCGGCGACGCAGCTGGGCCGTACTGGGGGAGATGGCGGAGCTCGGTGACGACACGATTTCCGAGCACGATCGCATCGGCAGGCTGGTCGTGCGCTTAGATGTGTCTCGACTCATCGTCGTCGGAACCGGGAGGGCATTGGGCGCCATGCATCAGGGGGCGGTCATGGAAGGCTCGTGGGGAGCCGAGGCCACGCGGGTCGACGACGCCGACGCCGCGCTGGCCCTGCTGCGCGCCGAGCTGTCCCCCGGCGACGTGGTGCTGGTGAAGGCCTCGAACTCCGCGGGCCTGGCCGCCCTGGCCAGGTCGCTGGTCGATCCGGCGGACGGAGCCGCGCCCCGATGAGACTGATCCTGATCGCCGTCGGCCTGTCGCTGATGGTGTCCATCCTGCTCACACCGCTGTTGATCCGGCTGTTCGCCCGGCAGGGCCTGGGGCACGAGATCCGCGCCGACGGCCCGCCCAGTCACCAGACCAAGCGCGGCACCCCGTCAATGGGTGGGGTGGCGATCCTGGCCGGGATCTGGGTGGCCTACCTGGGCACCCACCTGATCGGTGCGGCGCTCGACGGGATCGGTCCGTCGGCCTCGGGGTTGCTGGTGCTGTTCCTGGCGACCGCGCTCGGCTTCGTCGGATTCCTCGACGACATCATCAAGCTCCGCAAGTCGCGCAACCTGGGACTGAACAAGACGGCCAAGACGGTCGGGCAGATCGCGGCCGCGGTCCTGTTCGGGATCCTGGTGCTCGCGTTCCGCAACAACGACGGCCTGACGCCGGGCAGCCCCGAGTTGTCCTACGTCCGCGAGATCGCCACGGTGACGTTGACCCCGGTGATCTTCGTGCTGTTCGTCGTGGTGCTGGTGTCGGCGTGGTCCAACGCGGTGAACTTCACCGACGGGCTCGACGGCCTGGCAGCCGGCAGCATGGGGATGGTCACCGCGGCCTATGTGCTGATCACCTTCTGGCAGTACCGCAACGCCTGCGCGACGGCGCCCGGCGTGGGCTGTTACAACGTGCGCGACCCGCTGGATCTGGCGATCATCGCGGCGGCCACCGCCGGCGCGTGCATCGGCTTCCTGTGGTGGAACGCCGCACCCGC
>JAKIXW010000143.1:0-261 GCA_022708865.1 Acidobacteriota bacterium | reverse complement strand
TCGTCGCCGAGATCGTCTCGGTGGTGGTGCAGATCCTGGCGTTCCGGACCACCGGTCGCCGGGTGTTCCGGATGGCGCCGTTCCACCACCATTTCGAACTCGTGGGCTGGGCCGAGACCACGGTGATCATCCGGTTCTGGTTGCTCACGGCGATCGCCTGCGGGCTGGGCGTGGCGCTGTTCTACGGCGAGTGGCTCAGTGCCATCGGCGCCTAGCGGCTCGGTGCCATCGGTGCCTGGCGGCTCGGTGCCATCGGTGCCT
>JAKIXW010000142.1:9541-9938 GCA_022708865.1 Acidobacteriota bacterium | reverse complement strand
CGTCAGCGGGCCGTCCACCCACACCGTCTGGTCGCCCTGCAGCAGGTAGCGCCCCACCAGATCAGCTGTGGTGAGGTCGTCGTGGCAGGACACCGTGATCAGTGGCCGGTCGAGGTCGTACGCCATCGCTTCGACGAATCGGGTCTTCCCGCACCCGGTCGGACCCTTCAGGACCAGTGCCAGTCCCTGTCGGTAGGCGGCCTTGAAGACGGCCTCCTCGTTTCCGACGGCCTGGTAGAAGGGCCGCTGCGGTGATTCCAGCGTGATCACTCCGTTCTGGTTGGCGGGCCCGGCCTGCACCGAGGTCGTCATCGATGTCCTCCTCCAACACGGCGCCGAATGCACCCTAGCGCGGAACAGATATTTGGTTCAAGCATTTCGAGGCGATTCGTCAGGA
>JAKIXW010000142.1:0-9531 GCA_022708865.1 Acidobacteriota bacterium | reverse complement strand
CCCGGCGACGCACCTCGGCCGACCGGATCGCCGACCGGAACATCGGGCCGATCACTGCGGGCAGTTGGTCCGGCCGTCCCACGGTGGCGTGCGCGGCGCCGCCGAACACCGCGCGCAGCGCCGCCACCTCGGTGCCGGCCCCCACCGTCAGGCAGATGCACCCGGTCCCCCGGCGGCGGGCTTCGGTGAGCGCGCGGCGCGCGTCGGCGGCGCCGTACGCACGTTCATAGCCATGGTCGTAGGCCAGGCCGTCGGAGAGCACCACGAGCAGGCGTCGCGCGGTGCCGCCATCGGCCTCGAGCACCGCAGCACCGTGCCGGATTGCGGCACCCAGCCGGGAGTACCCGCCGGGCTCGAGGCTGTTGAGCCGTCTGAGCACCACCGCGCCCAACGCTTCGTCGAATCGCTTGACGGGCAGCATGTTCACCGCCTGCCGGCCCTGGGAGTTGTAGGCGAACAGCGCCACCCGGTCACCCAGGTCGTGCAGCGCGACGGTCAGCGCCGCTGCCACCGTGCGCTGTTGCTGGTGCACCGTGCGACCGAGGCTGCCGGGCTCGGCGGCAGAGCCCGAGACGTCCAGCAACAGCAGCACCGACAGATCGCGACGGCGCCGCAGATTGTCAAGATAGACCGCTTCGTCGGGCGCCGAACCGGCCCGCACCTCGAGGCGTTCCTCGATGGCGGCGTCGATGTCGATGTCATCCCCCTGGGGCTGCCGGTGCCGTCGCTGCAGACCGAGGCCCAGCCGTGCGAGCGGTCGGGCCACGCTCAGGGCGTCGTCGATGGTGCCCGAGGCCCCCGGCTGGACCGACGGCACAGTTTCGTCGACGGTGCACCAGTCGGATCGATACCGCTTTCGGGCGATATCCCACTCTGGATAGATGAACCTGCTCGGCCTAAGTTTGACCACCTCGTCGGGCGTACTGGTCGACGCCGTCGAGAGCACGGTGCGGGCACCCCGGTTGGTCCGCCGCGTCCGGTGCGTCGGCGCGTCTGCACCGGGCGGTCCGCCGCCGGTGTCATGGGATCCGCGCGTCGATGCCAGCAGCTTCTTGAGCCATTTGCCGATCGCTCCGCCACCGCCCACCGGACTGGTGTAGAAGTCGGCGCCACCGGTGTCATCGACCTCGCCGTCATCGAGTTCCTCGAGTTCGGCCTTCGCGGGCCTGCGCGGCATATGGCCGGCGCTGTCATTGTCGAGCCGTGCGGCGGCCGTGCGTTGGGCCGCAATGACGTTCTTGGGTCGCAGCGTGCCGAAATCGATGGGGGCTGAGGGAAGTTCGATGTTGGACAGCGCCAGGGCCAACGAATCCTCGGCAGAGGAGCTGCCCAGGTCCACGGTGCTGCCGATCAGGTCGGACAACGCCGCGGGCAGCAGATAGGCATTCTCGAGCAGCGCGCGACCGCCTTCGACGACGAGGTAGCGCTGCGCCAGGCGGGGCCTGCGCATCAGCGCACCGATGACATCGGGCGCCAGGCTGCCCGCGGCGATCAGGGCGGCCTGGACCGCCAGCTGGGCGCGCCGGCGGGCGGGTGGAGCCGCCAGATCGAGGAAGATGCTCTGGCCGTCGGTCCATGGTTGCTCGCCCGGCCCGGTCGGGGCGACGGCGACAGCCCGTCCTGCGAGTGCCGACGCCAACAGTTCCAGCGACGTTGTTCGTTCGGCCACAGTGGTTTTCGGGTAGTCGTTCGCACCGTTCGGCACCGTGCCCTCCGATTCGGGACCTATTGACCAAATATCTGTTCCACCGTAGAGTTCGGTGGACCGCCCGTCAATCAACGACGAGGAAGAGCCGATGAACACGATCGACTTCACTGGGCAGACGGCGCCTTCCCCGATCAACAGGGTGTTGATCGTTAGGATCGTGAGCTGATGACCACCTCGCGGATCGGCGGCGCAGCATCTGGTGCGACGGCGCGTGCCGACGCGTCGACCGAGGCAACCCGCCGAACCGAGATCCTGCAGACGGCCGATTCGGTCATCGCCGAGTACGGACTGCGGGCGTCGGTGCAGCAGATCGCCGATGCCGCAGGCATTCTGGCGGGCAGCCTCTACCATCACTTCGAATCCAAGGAAGCCATCCTGGTCGAGCTGATCCGTCGCTACCACGCGGACCTCGACCGGGTCGGTGAGGTGGCTCTCGAACGCCTCGACCAGCCCGACCCCCCGCCGGCCGACGAGCTGATCATCGCGCTCGGCCGCGACATCGCACGATGTGCCGCCGGGCATCGGGCCGCAGTGCAGATGTCGTTCTTCGAGGGCCCGAGCTCCGATCCCGACCTCGCGGCACTGACGAAGCAGCGGCCGGAGAAGATCCTGGCCGCCATGTCCCAGGCGTTGCGGGCCGGCCGCTGGAGCGGCTACCTGCGGCCGGAGTTCGATCTGCCGACCCTGGCCGACCGGCTGTGCCAGAGCATGTTGCACGTCGGCCTGGATGTCATCCGGCACAAGGCTTCCAGCGATGCGGTGGCAACGCTCAAATGCCGGATGGCGCTGCACGGCCTGGCCACCAAGCGGCCCACCGATGCCACCCTGGACCGCTCGCGGGCGATGGCCGCGGCCAACACGGTGATCGATGCATGGACCGATGACCGGGACGGGCTGGACAAGGCTGCTCATGTGCGGGCGGTCGCCCGGATGGAGTTCGGCCGGCGCGGTTACGAGATGACCACCATCCGCGACATCGCGGCAGCTGCCGGGATGGGTACCGGCACCGTCTACCGCATCATCGGCTCCAAGGACGAGCTGCTGATGTCGATCATGGTCAAATTCGGCCAGAAGGTGGGCGGCGCCTGGACCGACATCATGTCGTCGGATTCGACGGTGATCGAGAAGTTGGACGCGCTGAACTGGCTCCACGTCAACGCCCTGGACCGGTTCACCGACGAATTCCGGATCCAACTGGCCTGGCTGCGGCAGTCCGCACCAGCTACCAAGAGCCCCGCGTTCTCCTTCGACACCCGGATCAAGGAGATGAAATCACTCCTCTCCGAAGGTATTCGGGCCGGCGATGTGTCGATCGACAGTCCCCCGGGCGACATGTTGGCCCGCTGCGTGATCGGCGATGGCTGGATCCCGGAGAACATCTTGCGCGATATCGGGGTCCGGAATTCGCAGCTGCTCAGCCGCGACACCATGTTGCGCGGCATCGCTGCCCGTCGGCATTGAGATGTCCCGGTCGATGTCCGACCAAACATCTGTTCCGATGATTGACCAAATATCTGTTCCACAGTAATGTCCGCTCCGGTAGATCCGTCACGGAAAGGTTCGGAATGGGACGTGTAGCGGGCAAGGTCGCAGTGGTCAGTGGCGCGGCGCGCGGGCAGGGCCGGGCGCACGCGGTGAAGCTGGCCGCCGAGGGCGCCGACATCATCGCGGTCGACCTCTGCGAGGACATCGAGACCAACAGCTATCCCCTGGCCCGGCCGGAGGATCTGGACGAGACCGCCCGCCTGGTCGAGAAGGAAGGGCAGCGCGCCCACACCGCGATCGCCGACGTGCGTGACCGGGTCGGGTTGGCCGCGGCCATCGACGCCGGTGTCAGTGAGTTGGGCGGCCTACACATCGTGGTCGCCAATGCGGGCATCGCGCCACTGACTGCCGGCCTGCCCATGCAGGCCTGGGTGGACGCCGTCGACGTCGACCTGATCGGGGTGATGAACCTGGTGCACGCCAGCCTGAAGCACCTCGAGGCCGGGGCATCCGTCATCGCCACCGGATCCCTGGCCGCCTACCTGGCCTCCATGCAGGGCCGCAGCGTCGGCGACGTCGACGCCCCGGGTGGCGCCGGCTATTCGTTCGCCAAACAAGTTGTGGCGCACTACATCAACGATCTCGCGGTCCAGTTGGCGCCCCGATTCATCCGCGCCAACGCTGTGCACCCCACCAACGTCAACACCGACATGCTGCACAACATTGACATGTACCGGCAGTTCCGCCCCGACCTGAAGGACCCGACCCGGGAGGACGCCGAACTGGTCTTCCCGGTGCTCAACGCGATGCCGATCCCATTCGTCGAACCCGAGGACATCAGCGAGGCCGTGGTGTTCTTCGCCTCCGATGCCGCGCGGTACATCACCGGTCAGCAACTCAAGGTCGACGCGGGCGGTTACGTCAAGACGATGCCCTGGACCCTGCGCTGAGACCTCAGGGCTCCGACCACGCGCCCTCCGTGTTCGCCAGGTCGCCGAAGTCCTTGTGGCCCAGTCCTGCAACGCATCCGCCGTCCACGACGAACTCCGAGCCGGTGGAGTAGCTCGACTCGTCACTGGCCAGGTAGACCACCAGGTTCGACACCTCCGCGGGCTCGGCGGCGCGGCCCAGGGCGGTCTGGAAGAGGTCCTCGGGCACACCTTCGACCATCGGGGTCCGAATCAGACCCGGGTGGATCGAATTGACCCGGATCCCCCACTGGCCCAATTCCATTGCCGCCGACTTGGTGATTCCACGGACGCCGAATTTCGCCGCGGTATAGCCGTGCGTCATTGCGGTCCCGGCCAGCCCTTCGATCGACGAGATGTTGATCATCGAGCCGCCGCCGGCCGCGCGCATCTCCTTGACCGACGCCCGCATACCCAGGAACACACCGGTCAGGTTGATGTCGATGATGCGTTGCCACTCGCCCAGGTCGTAGTCCTCGACGGTGCCGACGTTGATGATGCCGGCGTTGCTCACCAGGACGTTCAGCTTGCCGAAGGCGGACACCGTGGCCGCCACCGCGGCGTCCCAGTCGTCGGGTCTGGTGACATCCAGATGGACGTAGCGGGCGGCATCGCCGATCTCCTCGGCCACCAGTTCACCCTCGGCGTCCAGGACGTCACCGCACACCACCCGGGCCCCTTCGGCCACCAGGGCGCGGGCGTGTGACGCACCCATCCCCCGGGCCCCGCCGCTGATCAGTGCCACCTTGCCGGTCAGGCGTCCCGCCATCAATCCTCCTGTGCTGTCGAAGTGTTCAGCTGATCTCAGCATGTCGCGTGCGCGGTTCAGGAGGGATCGCCCAATCCGGACTACAGGCCCGGTTGATCCTCGATGAGCCCGAGCCAGATCGACGCGGCATCCATCGCGACCTTCTCGCTGATGAAGGCGTGCTGGGTGCCGGTGTAGATGTCGCGGAAGGCACGTTCCAGGCGGGATCCCTCGCGGATCGAACTCGTCCCCGCCGCCAGGTGTGCCCATTCGGCACAGGAGCGCGCGACGTCGGTGGCATAGACGGCCGCTACGCGCATGTCGGCCCGCAGTCGCGGCGTCAGATCCTGCCCGGCGGCCACCGCGGACTCCGCGGTGGTGAATGCGTCCAGGATCAGCAACCGGGCCGCCCGCCAGGCCGCGACGTGATGGGCCAGGCCCTTCTGGAAGGTGGGACGGCTGGCCAGGGATGCCATGTCGCTCATCCGGTACTTCGTCGCGGCCAGCTCCTGGACATCGTCGAGCATGCTCTTGGACACCCCCAGTGCCCAGGCGGCATGACCGGCGGCGGTCACCGGCATCATGCCCATCCGGAATGCTGCCGAGGAACCCCGGAGCGGTTCGGTGGTGAACAGCGGGAACGTCCGAGCCTCCGGCACCAGCACGTCCTGCACGTGATAATCGTAGGAACCGGTGCCCTTCAGTCCCTGCACGTACCAGCCGTCATCGAAGCTCACATCCGCCCGCGGCAGGATCGCCACCCGCATTTCGGGCAGCCCTTCGGCGACCCAGGTGACCTCGCCGTCCCGCACCGGCACGAAGCCGGCGGCAACGTACTCCGCATGACCCGTCCCCGAACCGAACTGCCACGCACCGGTCAGCTGATAGCCGCCGTCCACCGCCACCCCCTGGCCGTTGGGGAAGAACTGGCCGCCCATCGTCACCCGGTTGTCGTGCGCCGTGAACACCTCCGCGAACCCGTCGTCGGGCAGATAGGCCGCCGCCGCGAACGACGACGGCAGGTTCGCGATGCCGACCCAACCGAATGAGCCATCCTGCCAAGCCATTTCGATCCAGGTCTCGATCATCTCGGTGAACCCGGGTTCATGTCCCCCGGCCGGCGCGGGATTGAATGCCTGCATCAACCCACTGCTCCACATGCCGTCGACGATGGTCGGGGTCAACGTGCGCTGTCGTTCGGATTCGGCGGCTTCGCCGCGAACCACCTCGCGCATACCCCGAGCCATATCGGTGGCAGATGTCATCGCCATGCGTCCTCTCGCTATTGCGGTCGCTGCTCCGCCGGCCGTTTCGGGACGACGCTACCGGCACTGCTGCCGGTGCATTCCGCATTGCCGCGACAATGGACGAATCACTGCCTGACATGCCCCGATGAGAATGCCCCAGGCCACCGGACGCCATTCCCGTCAGATATCCCGATTTGCGATTTCACGACAATGTTATAAATCCGTGACCTGCACGGTATGGTGCTGTCCGTGGGTCGGCACGAATTTCCCAGACCGCCGCGGCGGCCGCGACGCTGGTCGCTGCCGGTGGCCGCCGTCGTCATCCCCGCCGCCGCGTTCCTGACAGCTGGCGCCACCACGGCCACCGACATCCGACCCGCCATGGGCACGGAGTGCTGCGCGGAACTGGTCTCCACCACCGTGGCGGCCACCGGACCCACCGGCATCCGGATCGTCGGCACCGGGCCCACGACCGCGACCACCATCGTCGCCGCCCGCGCCGTGACCCGCGACGTCCGGTACCTGCTGTCGGCCGGGGTGGCGCCCGAGAAAGGGTTGCAGGTCGAGACGATTCTCGCCGCCCGTCTGATCAGCGCGATGTTCCCCGAGATCCACAACATCGGCGGCGTTCGGCCCGACGCCTTGCGCTGGCATCCCAACGGTCTGGCGCTGGACGTGATGATCCCCAACTACTCGAGCCCGGAGGGCAAGGCCCTCGGCGACCGGATCGCCCAATACGTTCTGGCCAACGCGGACCACCTCAAGATCAACCACGTGATCTGGCGTCAGGTCATCTACACGCCCGGCGTGGCCCCGCGAACGATGCCCAACAACGGATCCGACGACGCGAACCACTACACCCACGTGCACGTCGCCACCGACGGCGGCGGCTACCCGACGGGGCGGGAGATCTACTTCACCTCCGCGGACGGGCCTGCGATGGGCAGTGGGTCAGCGAACATCATCGCCGTCGGCGCCCACTGACACCGATCTCATACCTTGGCATTCGCCAGGGCCTCGATGCGCGCAAGGGCTTCCGTTGCGAGCCCGGCCGTGTCCAGGCCTCCGCCCGCCCCGCACGTCGTAATCTCGATGGCCGCGTTGTGGGCCGCTACCAATGCGTTGTCGCAGCTCCAATCGGCACCACGCAGCGACCACAACACGGCACCCGCCGGTGACGATGCTGCGGGCTGTGCGTCGAAGTCGTAGCTGCGGCCGTGCACCGTGGTGACCGTCATCGTCGTACCCGCACAGGATTCGACGGCCCCGCGGGCATCGGACAGCGCTGCCGATGGATCGAAATCCGACGGGTAGACCGCCACGATCTCCTCGACCACCACCCCGCCGTCGTCGGTCTGCCAGTGCCCGCTCTGGATGGCGGCGGGGTGGCGATCGACCAGCAACGGCGGCGACACCTCACGTGCTACGGGCGTACACCGGTCCGGCTCGACCTTGTCGAATTGATTCCCCTCCACGCCAGTGACTTTCGAGCTCAGCAGGTTGGACACCTGCTGCGCACTGATCGGCGCCACCTCGCGCTGCGGCAGCGCGCGCGGAGAATCCACCACCCGCGTGCACGCGGTGGTCATCAGTAGGAGCAGCGCCAGCGGCGCAAGCTCACGCCTGCGCTGCCGCCAGCGCGTCATTCAGTGTCTTGCTCGGGCGCATCACCGCGCTGGTCTTCTCCGGATCGGGTTCGTAGTAGCCACCGATATCGGCTGGATTTCCTTGTGCCGCAGCCAGTTCCTTGACGATGACGTCCTCATTGTCGGCGAGGGTCCGGGCCAGTGGGGTGAAGTGCTGGGCCAGTTCCTTGTCGTCGGTCTGCTCCGCCAGCGCCTGCGCCCAGTAGAGCGCGAGGTAGAACTGGCTGCCCCGGTTGTCCAGCTCGCCGGTCTTGCGCGACGGGCTCTTGTTGTTGTCGAGCAGCTTGCCCACCGCCTGGTCGAGCGTCTTGGCCAGCACCCCGGCCTTGGGGTTGTCGGCCTTGTCGGCCAGGTCCTCGAGGCTGGCACCCAGCGCCAGGAACTCACCGAGCGAATCCCAGCGCAGGTGGTTCTCCTCGACCAACTGCTTGACGTGCTTGGGGGCCGAACCGCCCGCGCCGGTCTCGTACAGGCCACCGCCCGCCATCAGCGGCACGATCGACAGCATCTTGGCGCTGGTGCCGAGTTCGAGAATGGGGAACAGATCGGTCAGGTAGTCGCGCAGGATATTGCCGGTCGCGGCAATGGTGTCCTGGCCGCGGATCACCCGCTCGAGGGTGTACCGCATGGCCCATACCTGCGGCAGGATGGTGATCTCGAGGCCCTCGGTGTCGTAATCCTTCAGGTAGGTCTTCACCTTCTTGCGCAGCTCGTTCTCGTGCGGACGCTCGTCGTCGAGCCAGAACACCACCGGCATACCGGAGAGCCGCGCCCGATTGACGGCCAGCTTCACCCAGTCCCGGATCGGTGCGTCCTTGACCACCGGCATCCGCCAGATGTCGCCCGCCTCGACCTTCTGCGACAACAGCACCTCGCCGCTGTCCGCGTCGACGATGTTGGCGACACCGTCCTCTGGGATCTCGAAAGTCTTGTCGTGGCTGCCGTACTCCTCGGCCTTCTGCGCCATCAGGCCCACATTAGGCACAGTGCCCATGGTGGTCGGATCGAACTGTCCGTGCGTCTTGCAGAAGTTGATGACCTCTTGGTACATCCGCGAGAACGTCGACTCCGGGTTGACCGCCTTGGTGTCCTTGGTCCGTCCGTCGGCGCCGTACATCTTTCCGCCCAGCCGGATCATCGCGGGCATCGAGGCGTCGACGATGACGTCGGACGGCGAATGGAAGTTGGAGATGCCCTTGGCCGAGTCCACCATCGCCAGTTCCGGCCGGTGCTCATGACACTTGTGCAGATCTTCGACGATCTCGTCGCGCTGCGAGGCGGGCAGCTTCTCGATCTTCTCGTACAGATCGGACAATCCGTTGTTGACGTTCACGCCCAGCTCGTCGAACAGCGCACCGTGCTTGGCGAACGCATCCTTGTAGAAGATCTTGACGGCGTGGCCGAACACGATGGGGTGACTGACCTTCATCATGGTGGCCTTGACGTGCAGCGAAAACATCACGCCGGTCTTGTAGGCATCCTCGATCTGCTCCTCGTAGAAGTCGCAGAGCGCCTTGCGGCTCATGTACATCGAGTCGATGACGTCGCCGTCGTCCAATTTGACCTCGGGCTTGAGCACCACGCTCTGGCCGCCGGCAGTCTCGAGGACCATCCTCACCTTGCGGTCGCGGTCCAGGGTGATCGACTGCTCCCCGTGATAGAAGTCGCCGTGCTTCATCGTCGCCACATGGGTGCGCGACGCCTGGGACCACTCGCCCATGCTGTGCGG
>JAKIXW010000141.1:9523-9951 GCA_022708865.1 Acidobacteriota bacterium | reverse complement strand
TGACCCGCATCGCCCTGGGCGGATTCATGACCTTCGCCGGCATATCGCACCTGACCTTCGCCCGCCAAGAATTCACCGCGCAGGTGCCCAATTGGTTCCCCATCGACACCGACGTCACCGTGCTGGCCTCCGGTGCGGCCGAAATCGCGCTCGGCGCTTCGTTTCTGGCGCTGCCGAAACACCGCAGACTCATCAGCCGGTTGCTCGCCGCGTTCTATGTCGTGATCTTTCCGGGCAACATCGCGCAGTACGTCGAGCACACCGACGCATTCGGCCTCAACAGCGATCAGGCCCGGCTGATCCGCTTGTTCTTCCAGCCGGTCCTGATCGCCGCCGCGCTGTATGCCGGCGGCCCACAGCGCGACCGATCCACGAAGTAACCCGCTCGCCACCACTCTCGACGTAGCGGGATCGACGCCATACCGTGG
>JAKIXW010000141.1:0-9477 GCA_022708865.1 Acidobacteriota bacterium | reverse complement strand
CCCGCCCGCGGCGCTCATGCGCATCGTGAACCCACTGCTCGGGGTGCTGCTGCGCACCCCGCTCGGCGGCCCGATGCGCACGCAGATGATGGTCGTCACGGTCACCGGACGCAAGACCGGCCGGCAGTACACCATTCCGTTGACCGCCCACGTCGTCGACGGGATCCTCTACGCGATGACCACCGCTGCGTGGAAGAACAATTTCCGGGACGGCGCCACCGCGCAGGTGCTGCACAACGGCACGACCGCCACCATGCACGGTGAGCTCATCACCGACCCCGACGTCGTCGCCGGGCTCGCAGTGCGGTGTGCCCAGTCCTACGGTGCAAAACGCGCACAGACGATGATGGGCCTGAAGTTCCGCGATAACCGGGTTCCGACGCTGCAGGAATTCACCGAGGCGGTCGAGCGGGAGCGTTACGTGGCCGTCCGGTTCACGAACTAGGGCACCCGCATGTACGTCGACGTGATGACGGTCCCGCAGCCGCTGACCAAGATCGGCGACCTGGCCCGGCAGGTCCGAGCCGCCGGCTTCTCCGGCCTGCTGTTCACCGAGACCGGCCGCACCGCCTATCTCAACGCGGCGGTGGCCTCTCAGATTGCACCCGGCCTGGACCTGTCGACCGGCGTCGCGGTCGCGTTCCCGCGCAGCCCGTTCGTCACCGCAGCCTGCGCCTGGGAGCTGCAGGAGGCCACCGGGGGTCGGTTCCGCCTGGGCCTCGGCACCCAGGTGCGAACCCATGTGGTCCGACGCTATGGCAGCGACTTCGAGCGACCAGGGCCGCGGCTACGTGATTACGTCAGAGCGGTCAAGGCCTGTTTCACGGCGTTCCGCTCCGGAAAGCTGGATCACCACGGTGATTTCTACGACCTCGACTTCATCACGCCGCAGTGGAGCGCCGGACCGATCGACGCACCCGATCCGAAAGTCGATGTCGCCGCCGTCAATCCGTGGATGCTCCGGATGGCCGGCGAGGTCGCCGATGGCGTGCACGTCCACCCGTTGGGCGAACCCAGCTACCTCGCCCGGCATGTCATCCCGAATGTGGCTGAGGGAGCGGCGAAGTCGGGCCGCTCACCGTCGGACATCGCGCTGATCGTCCCGGTCATGACGATCGTCGGTGACACCGACGAGGAACGCCACCGTGAGCGCGAACTGGTGCGAACGAGCATGAGCTTCTACGGCAGCACGCCCAACTACGCGTTCATCTGGGATCAGGCCGGCTTCGACGGCACCACCGCGAGAATCCGGGAGAAGCAGAAGGCCGGCGACTTCGCGGGCATGGCCGCCCAGATCACCGACGACCACATTGCCACCTTCGCCACCGAATCAACCTGGGACGGGCTGGCCGACGCCCTTGCCGTGAAGTACGGCCGGGTCGCGACACGGATCGCGCTGTACAACGCCCTGGGCGATCCCGAACGCACCGAACGCTATGGCACGGTCGCGAAAACCCTTGCCGGCTCGCTCCTCGATCCGTAGTCCTGGCTTTTCACCCGGCCGGGATCGGCGCGCTCTGCGCCGAGATCACTCCCGCGGGGTTACGGTCGGACCAGCCCGCATACTCGCTGGTTCTCAGCGACCCGGGTCCGCCGATGGGATGTCATGACTCGAGCAACCCAGAGAAGACCTCATGAGTAGGTTCACCGCAACGATGTGGGCCAACGCCCACGCGAGTGCGAAGGGCATGGTGACCGGCGAACCCCACACCCCGGTGCGGCACACCTGGGCAGAGGTGCACGAGCGGGCCCGGCGCATTGCCGGCGGGCTGGCGGCGGCGGGCGTGGCACACGGCGACGCCGTCGCCGTGTTGGCCGGCGCACCGGTCGAGATCGCCCCGATCGCGCAGGGGGTCTGGATGCGAGGTGCCAGCCTGACAATGCTGCACCAGCCCACCCCGCGG
The DNA here is from genome assembly GCA_022708865.1 of Acidobacteriota bacterium. Classification (GTDB taxonomy): domain Bacteria; phylum Actinomycetota; class Actinomycetes; order Mycobacteriales; family Mycobacteriaceae; genus Mycobacterium. Next base: position 7,573 of record JAKIXW010000141.1, on the reverse strand, counting down.
ACGGACCTGGCGCGCTGGGCGCAGGAGACCACCGCAGTCATCACCATGATCGACGCCAGGGCCGTCGTGGTCTCCGATCCGTTCATGGCGGCCATACCCGTGCTCGATCAACTCGGGCTGCCGGTGTTGACCGCTGAACAACTGCTCGACGCCAGCCCGGCAGATCCGGTCCACACCACCGACGACGACATGGCGTTCCTGCAGTTGACGTCTGGATCCACCGGACCCCCCAAGGCCGTTCGCATCTCCCACGCAAACGTCGTGGCCAACGCCGAGGCGATGTTCGTCGGCGCCGCAGTCGACATCGACACCGATGTGATCGTGAGTTGGCTGCCCTGCTTCCACGACATGGGCATGACGGGCTACCTGACGGTGCCGATGTATTTCGGCGTCGAACTGGTCAAGGTGACGCCGATGGACTTCCTGCAGGATGCGTTGTTGTGGCCCAAGTTGATTGACACGTATCGCGGCACGATGACGGCTGCGCCGAACTTCGCCTACAACCTGCTGGCCAAGAGGTTGCGCAGACAGGCCACACCCGGCCAGTTCGATCTGTCGTCGCTGCGCTGGGCACTCTCGGGCGCGGAGCAGGTGGACCCCGCCGTCGTGGAGGATCTCTGTGACGCCGCCGCCCCGTTCGGCCTGCGCGCAGAAGCCTTCGTACCCGCCTACGGGATGGCCGAGACGACGGTGGCGGTGTCGTTCACCGAATGCGGCGCCGGGATGCTGGTCGATGAGGTGGACGCCGATCTGCTGGCCGTCCTGCACCGGGCCGTGCCGGTGACCCGGGGACGCACGCGGCGGCTGGTCCGCCTCGGCCGGCCGCTGCCGGGTATGCAGGTGCGCATCGTCGATGAGCAGGGTGCCGTCCTGGCGGCGCGCGGCGTCGGGGTCATCGAGGTCCGTGGCGAGCCGGTGACCGACGGCTACACCACGTTGGCCGGGTACCTTCCGGCACAGGACGACCAGGGTTGGTACGACACCGGCGATCTGGGCTATCTCACCGATACCGGCGACATCGTGGTGTGCGGCCGTGTCAAGGACGTCATCATCATGGCCGGCCGCAACATCTACCCCAACGACATCGAGCTCGCCGCGGTGCGGGTCGACGGCGTCCGCCCGGGCTGTGCGGTGGCGGTGCGTATCGACGCCGGCCAGTTGCGGGAGACGTTCGCGGTTGCGGTCGAATCGACATCGTGGGAAGAGTCCGACGAGGTGCGCCGGATCGAACGCCAAGTGGCCCATGAGGTTTTCACCGAGGTGGACGTCCGGCCACGCAATGTGGTGGTGCTCGCGCCGGGAACGATCCCGAAAACACCGTCGGGCAAGCTGCGGCGGATACACGCGCAAGCACTGGTGCACTGAGCGGACCGCGGGGCTATCCGACGAGAGCGGCCCGCATCGCCGGCGTCATCAGTTCGGCGATCTCGGCCCACGGCACCGTCACCGGCAGATAGTCCCCAAGCACGTGCGCGACAGGCACGTAGACGTGGAACCCCTCCGGCGTCGGCAGCCAGTCCAGGACGTTGTCCATCGTCGCGGGATCCAGCGGGCCGATGCGATCGTCGATCCGGACCACCAGGGTCGAGAGCTTGGCGGCGGCGGCCTGTGGATCGGTCCAGACATCTTTCAGCAGAATCGGTTTCGCGGTCCGCGCGTCGATCACGATGGTCGCCACACTGTTGTTGGGGTGCGCCGCGCCCTGGGCGTACCAGTTGAAAATGGCCACGCCCCCAACCACATTGGGGCCCAGCGTGGTGATCCGGCTGCTGTCGCCGTCCAACAGCGAGCCGTCGTAGATCGCCGTGTCGACGGCCGGCCCGAGCAGATCCTCGAGCGCAGCGTGCATGCCGCTGTTGAAGCGGTCCCGGACCGCCGGCGTCCCACCGGAAACCTGGGGCAGGGTGACGTCGACGGTGTTGGAGCCACGCGTCTCGTTGACCACCAGCTTGGTCGCCGCGTAGGCCGGCGCCGGCGAACTGTTCGCCGTCCCGGCGCTGGTCGGCGCCGTCACCGTCTCCGACGTGGTGGACCCGGCCTGCTGGCCGCACGCCGTCACGCCGGCCAGCATCAACATCACCACGACGTGCCGAAAGATCATCGCTCGATGTTAGGCCGCGCCTGCGCTGCCCAACGGCGCAATCTTGCTTTAATCGGCAACATGACGGAGCCCGGTCTGCGTGAACGCAAGAAGCAGGAAACCCGCGCCGCCCTGTGCCGGGCGACCCTGGACCTCGCACTGCGCGACGGTTACGACGCCGTCACCGTCGACGCCATCGCCGAGGCTGCCCACGTCTCACCCCGCACGTTCCGGAATTACTTCTCCAGCAAAGAAGATGCGGTGCTGTCGCTGCTGGCCGATGTCGAGCAACTCCACGCCGACACCTTTCTGGACCGCCCGGTCGACGAACCCGTCCTGGACTCGCTCGAGGCCGCCGCGATCAACCTGCTGCAGTCCGGTCCCGACGTGGAGAAGACCATGGCGGCCACCCGGATGATCACCGAACACCCGTCCCTGACCGCGCACGCCGCGGTCGTGCACCGCCGCACCTCCCAGCAGGTGCTCGAAGAAATCGCCCGCCGACTCGGCCGCGACCCCGACACCGACCTGCTGCCGCGGCTCATCTTCCACGCCAGCCGGGCCGTGACCGCCTCCGCGGTCGAGTTGCTCGTGCACGGCACCGAACCGGCCGAGGACCCCAGTGCGCTTATCCGCCAAGGGTTTTCGCAGTTGCGCGACGGCCTTCACCCGGCCGGCGGTTCGCTGATGGCGGCCGGCTTCTAACCCCAATACCGTTCAGTTAAGCGTGGCGGATTGAGACGTTTGGGGGGTCACGGGGCTGTGGCCAGTGCGCGTGATGCGCTCGTTTCACATGCCATTTGGGCATTTTCCGTTTGATGACTCGTGGCGCGCTGCGTCGCCGTCGTGTGGGGATGAGGCGGTCGAGGAGTCGACGTAGGAATGCCTGCCAGTGCCGGTCGGCGGACCTCGAGTGGTTAGGGGGAAAAAGCACCCTGCTGGGCGACGGACTGGCGCACGATGCGCAGCGCTGCAGTGAAACTGAGGCGGTCGGGATCGCGTCCGACGTGGTCGGCGGCTTGGGTCATGAGTGAGCGAATCGCGAAGTGGCAGCACAGGTATCCCCAGATTTCCTGGAGCACCAGGTCGGGAGACTTCGAGCGCAACACCACTTTCGATCCGCGTTGATGAGTCTTGAGTTCATCGAAGACACTCTCGATCTCCCACCGCTGGGCGTAAGCAGCGGCCAACTCGGCCGCGGGGGCTTCGATCGGATCGAGCATTGTGGTCACCAGTCGGTAAACAGTGGGATTGTCGCGGCCATCATCGAGGGTGTAGTCGATGATCCTGGCCAGCATCGGCTCACCATGGCGGTCCTTTGCTGAGCGCAGATGGGCCAGCCAGGACCCATCGGGTAGGTCTTCGACATGCACCGGCGACGGCCCGTTGGAACCGGTGCTGACCCGCCATAACAGATCAGCACCGGTTTCAGAAGCGTTGTGCCACAACCTGTACGAGAAGAATCCGCGATCGGCCAGGACCAGCATGCCCGGAGTCAACGCGCTGAGTAGATCCACGATCAAGGTCGATTCAGCGTCGCGGTACGCCCCGATCGTCGCAGCGAAAACCGCATGCGTGCCGCACTCGGCGAGCGCGAGCAACCGCGCCTGCGGGAACGCCGACCTCTCACCCTTGTTCACCCCCGGGCGACCGAAGAACTCCTCGTTGACCGCGGTATCCGCCACATCCAGACACGTTCCATCGACCGCGACCAACCGCCGACCGGCCAGCCACACACCCGGCGTTTCCGGCCCACCCGTCGGAGCAGCCACCCGCGCGAACAACTGTGCCAGCGGCGCCGACCCCAACCGCTCCCGCGCCTGAAAAATCGCCGACTTGCCCGGCAACGGATACTGCTCACGCCACCCCGAAGCCCACGCCAAACCATCAGTCAACTGCGACAACACATGAGGAGCCCGACGAATTTCGGACAGTGTATCTTTTGGTTTCTCAGGCGGCGTTCTTTTGATTAAGCCATTCAGACTCTACCTCGTTTGGTGTGCGATATCCAATCGCTGAATGGAGTCGGATCTGGTTGTAACGCAATTCGATGTAGCGGCTGATGTCCTTTCTTGCGTGCTCCCGTGTCGGGTACTGGGTACGGTAGACCCGTTCGTTTTTCAGGGTGCCGTTGAATGACTCCGCCCACGCATTGTCATAACAAATACCGGTCCGCCCCACCGACCGCAGTACCCCCAATTCGTCGGCCACCGCCGCGAATTCGTGGGACAGATATTGTGTCCCGCGGTCTGAATGGAAAATTGTTACATCGCGGGTGAATGTGATGTTGCGGGCCGCCATGCGCAGAGCATCGGCGACCAGCTCGGTGCGCAGGTGGTCGGCCATGGCGTAGCCGAGGACCTTCTTGGAGAAGCAATCCAGCACGGTCGCCAGGTACAGCCAGCCCTCCCAGGTGCGGATGTAGGTGATATCGCCGACCAGCTTGACCCCGGGTGCGCCGGCGGTGAAGTCCCGCCCGAGACGGTCCGGCAGCGATCCGGCGTCGCCGGCGATGGTCGTCGTGGGTCGAAACGGCCTGGGCTGACAGGCCACCAGGCCCAGTTCACGCATGACAGCCCGAACGGTCTCGGGATCGACGTGGGTGCCCCAACGAGCGAGCTGGGCATGGATCCGCCGGTAGCCGTACGTGCTGTCAGAATGGTCGAACGCGAACGCCACCTCGGCAGCCAGGACGTCCCGGCGCGCCGCGGTCGCCGACTGCGGCCGATCCTTCCAGTCGTAGTAGCCCGACCGCGACACCCGCGCCCACCGGCACATCAAGGTCACCGGATAATTGCCTTCTTCGGATTCGATGAACGCGTATTTCGTAGTCACCGGAACTTTTTCGCGAAGAAGGCCACCGATTTTCCCAGGAACTCGTTCTCCATCTTCAATTCGCGGATCTCGCGTTCGAGTTCCTTCAGCCGCGCCCGTTCCGGTATCGACAATTCCGGCTCCGCAACGACATGGGTGTCACGGTATTTCTTGACCCAATTCCCCAACGTTTGTTCAACAATCCCCAACTCGCGTGCTACATCCGCGATCGGCCGTGAATGGTCGATCACTTCCTTGACGGCCATCTCCCGAAACTCGGGTGCATACCGCGAATTCTTCCGAGCCACAACAACTCCGTTCAGTAAACCCAAATTCTACTTTGGGGTCACTGTCCGAGAAAATACCGGCACCTCACTGCGTGTCGGTGGTGGTTTTCGGGGTGCGCGTGGTGGGGGTCATTGCAGGGTCCTGTTCTGTGCGGCCCGCTCGTAGACGGACATGTCGATGACGTCGGAATCGGTTGACGGCGTTGTGGATTCGGTATCGGTGTTGATGTCTTCGTGGAGTGCATTCAGTTGTGCGGCAGCGGCTTTGGCGGCCGTCCCGGGTGGGATGCGTTCCTTGCGGCGATGCGGCCGACCGGTCGCTGCAGTGGCCATCGCCGCGGTGTCGAGGGCGATGACGTGGCCGCTGTCGCGGACCATCACCCCCAACCCGTCGGCAGCCATCCGGTGCCGGGCGATCACGATGCCGTTCGTGGTGGCGACGTCGAGGTACTGTCCCCCGATCGGATGGCTGACCCTCACCTGGGCGGCGGCCAGTTCCGGAGGCACCGAGTACCGGTTGCCGCGGTAGGACACCATCGCCTGCCGCGACGCGGTCCGGGACTCGACGACGATCGCCGGATACGGCACCGCCGGCATCGGCGCCAGGGGCTCGGCGGTGGCGACCACGGCCACCGAGGACCGTCCGTCGGCGGTGGCCCGCAGCCGGGTGTCGCCACGCACCCGCGCGAAACGGTCCACACTCTCTTGAGCTTGCTCGGCGCTCAGGTCATCGGCGAGTGTGCGCCACCAGCGTTGCGCTGCAGTGTGATTGACCTTCTCCACCACGCCTTTGCGGTTGCCGCGCCGCGGCGGACAAATCGCCACCGAGACGCCGTAGTGCTTGACCACCCCGGCAAACGAGGCAGTGACCCGACCACTGCCGGGGTCACAGACCGTGGCCATCCGGTCGAATCTCCAGATGCGGGTCAACCCGCCCAGGCCGCGGCAGATCGTGTCGATCGCGGCGACCAGGTGCGGTTGATCCATCGACGAGGAGAGCACCGCCCGCCACTTCCCGGAATGGGCTAACGAACCGACCAACAGGAACGCCGTCTTGCCCCAGCCCCACGACACGGGCGGATCGGGCAATTCCAGCCAGTCCCATTGGGTTTCCTCCCCGGGCGGATGCGCAATCACGGCGTTGGGCCGGTCGACCGCGGTGCGGCAGGCCTCGCAGTCCGGGCGCAGACCTCGGCCCCGGATGTTGCGAGTCAGGCTCTGATACGACAGCCCGAAACCCAGGTCTTCGAGTTCGTCGTAGAGAGTGCGGGCCCACAGATGCGGATCCTCGACCAGCCGCGCCGACACGTAGTCGACGAACGGGTCGAACGGATCCGGGCCCGGCCGTGCCCGCACCCCGGGCTTCGCGTCGCCGGCCAGGTACTTGCGGACCGTTTTGCGGTCAAAGCCGGTATGGCGGGCGATCGCCGAGATCGTCCAACCACGTTTGCGTAGAGCGTGTACTTCCATGTCGTCCTCCCATGTGAGCATGAGAAAGCGGGCCTCCTTCGACGAGAGCTACTGGCGTCAGACACCAGCAGCATCGAGGGAGGCCCGCCCTTCTCGGCGGAGCCACACGGGTGAGGAATTTCAATGAGCGTCAGTGGGGAATTTCAGCGAGCGCAGTCAACGTGCGCCCCGACACGCACCTTGCAGAACGTCGCATCGCAGAACACGTACGGAAACTGCGTGTGGGCCAGGCTGCGGGTCCTAAACGCCTCGACCTCAGCGTCCAGGCCCGCGCAGATCCGTGACACCTCCGACTTGGAGACCCCGGCCTGCACGCCCATCGCAGCCACCAGATCGTCCACGCTGCGGGTCGACACGCCGTGCACGTAGGCCTCCATGATCACGGCGTGCAGCGCGCGGTCGATGCGGCGGCGCCGCTCCAACAAGCTCGGGAAGAACGACCCGGCCCGCAACTTGGGGATCTGCACCTCGATGTCACCGGAGGTGGTCGACACCGTCTTGGGGCGGTGCCCGTTGCGGTGCACGCTGCGCCCATCGGTGCGCTCGTAGCGGCCCGCGCCGATGGCCGCGGTGCCCTCGGCCTCGATCAGCGCCTGCAGGCCGGCACGGATCAACTCGGCGAACACCGCCCCGGCATCGGCGGACTTGAGCGCATCGAGCTGGGCAAGCAGGGCAGAATGGTCGTGGGTCATCGCGTCGTGTGTCCTTTGGTTGAGTCACTTTGGTAGGTAACTCACTGACCACTACGCGATGGCCCACCCCAACACCGGCAACGACACACCCCGACAACAGCTCAGCCGGTCCGTCGGTCCGCCCCCAACACCACCACCGCAGGGGACTTACCCTCGGATCGTCGGGGTCGGCCTCATCATTGCGTTACTGCTGCGCCGACGCCGTCGCGACGCACTGTTCGTCCTCATCA
>JAKIXW010000140.1 GCA_022708865.1 Acidobacteriota bacterium | reverse complement strand
CACGACACTCGATCCCGGGACATCCGCCGGCTACGAGGCCGCCTCCGACTGTGACCGCCGCAGCGACCTGCTGGACGAATCCACCCCCCTGGACGAGGGTCTGCTGGCCGCTCCCGAACTCGACGACCTGACCGACACCGACAATCTGGTGGCGCTGAGCCTGGAGCCGCGCGAGGACCTCGACGAGGACTGGCGCGCCCTCGAGGAGAACGCCAACGCCATCACCGACGTGCTGCCCCGAATCGGCCAACACCGCAAGCCCCGGACCACCGCGGTCAAGAGCCGTGTGCTGGTCGCCGCAATGGCCGTCGGTGGCGCCGCCGCCGCCACGTACTCGGTGGTCGCCGCCTCCGACGACTTCGGACACACCACGGCCAAGACCGTGCTCGCCTCGAACGCCACCATGGGACTCGGGAACGTCACCGACAATGCTCGGGGCGTCCAGCTGGTCACCGTCACCCCGGCGGCCAACACCACGATCCACACCGAGGAGTTCGCCAAGGGTGCGGCCTTTGCGCAGGAGCGCGCCGAACGCGAGGCCCGGCTGCAGCGGCCGCTGTTCGTCAAGCCGACCAACGGAATCTTCACCTCCGGGTTCGGCTACCGTTGGGGCGCGCTGCACGCCGGCGTCGACCTCGCGGCCCCCATCGGAACGCCCATCTACGCCGTCGCCGATGGTGTGGTGACCGACGCCGGTCCCACCGCGGGCTACGGCGCCTGGGTCAAGATCCGGCACGCCGACGGCACCGTGTCGCTCTACGGTCACGTCAACTCCTGGCTCGTGAGCCCCGGCCAACGGGTGATGGCGGGCGACCAGATCGCCACCGTCGGCAACCGCGGTCAGTCCACCGGTCCGCATTGCCACTTCTCGGTCCTGCTCAACGGCACCGACTTCATCGATCCCCAGCCCTGGCTCGCCCAGCGCGGAATCACCCTTGGCGCGTACACCCCCTGACCGGTGACCCGGCCGCCTCACGAACAACCTCCTGACGCGTCTCCGGACGATTCCACCCGAATCATCCGCCGGGCACCCACCGGACCCATCCCGGCCCCACCCCGCGCCGACGACACCCGCACGCACATCATTCGCCGGGCACCCACGGGGCCGGCTTCCCTGCCGAATGATCCAGCGAACGATCCCGCGACCACCGCCATCCCCCGCCCACCACGCTCCGCCGCTGGGCCACAGCCCGGCAGCGCGACGGCCGTCGCGGCCTGCGTGATGGCGATGCTCAGCGGGTGGGCGACCTCGGTGGTGGCGACCGATCTGATCAACGGATGGTGGGACACCGACCGATTATTCTGTGCCGCAGTCGGTTTCCTGGCCTTCGTGTTCGCGGCGAGCACGATCTGCGGGGTGGTGCTGCTGTTGCAGCGACGGCAGCTGGGCCGCTACCTGATCACCGTCGGCGCGGTGGTTGCCCTGCTGGCGCTGGGCGGGGTGTTCATCGCCGGAGCGGAACTGCCCTGGATCATCTACGTCATTCCGGCCCTCCCGGTGGCCAGCGCGGCACTGGCACTGTTGCCGTCGACCCGGCAGTGGTGCATCGCCTGAACCCGGCGAGACGACTACAGCTTGGCCACCGGCGCGTGGTTGTGCATCAACTTGACCCGGCCAGCGCTGCCGAAGTCGATCAGTGACATTGCCGATTCACCGACCCCGGACACCTCTTCGACGCGGCCCAGGCCGTACTTGTCGTGGGTGACCCGGTCGCCCGGTTCGAGCACCAGCAGCGGCTTGTTCCGCGGCCGCGACGCCGGTGCGGGGCGCGCCGAGCCGCCGAACCGGCCGGCCCCGCTCACCGGTGCGCTCAGTGACGGGCCGGCCTGCTCGGTGCGGCGCCAATCGATCAGCTCCTGCGGAATCTCCCGCAGGAAGCGCGATTCGGGATTGAGCATGGGCTGGCCCCACGACGAGCGCACCTTTGCCCGGCTCAGGTAGAGGCGCTGACGGGCGCGGGTGATGCCGACGTAGGCCAGTCGGCGCTCCTCCGACAATTCGGTCGGATCGCCCAGTGCGCGCATGTGCGGGAACATCCCGTCCTCCCAGCCGGTCACGAAAACCACTGGGAATTCCAGGCCTTTGGCGGTGTGCAGGGTCATCAGCGTGACCACGCCGGAACTGTGCTCGGGAATCTCGTCGGTGTCGGCCACCAGCGACACCCGCTCCAGGAACTCGGCGAGGATTCCGGTCTCGGGTACGTCCTCGTCGGCCGGTTCGTCGTCCTCGGCCGCCAGCGCTCTCGCGTTGGCCCGGTCGATGCTGAATTCGTGTGCGACGCTGACCAATTCGTTGAGGTTGTCCAACCGCGCGAGGTCCTGCGGATCATTGGACGACTCGAGCTCGCGCCGGTAGCCCGTGCGTTCCAGCACCGCCTCGACCAGATCGCCGAGCTCCTCGTCGAGCTTGCCGCGCAGCTCGCCGAGCAACTCCACGAACGCCGAGATCGCCTTCTCCGAACGAGAATTCAGCATCGGCACCCGGCCCTCGGCGGCGGCCTGCAGCGCGTCGTTGAAGCCGCCGCCGGTGTTCTCGGCGTACACCGCGACGCAGGCCTCGGCCCGGTCACCGATACCGCGCCGGGGGGTGTTGAGGATGCGGCGCATGCTCACCGCGTCTCCCGGATTGTCCAGCACGCGAAGGTAGGCGACGATGTCGCGGATCTCCCTGCGCTCGTAGAACCGGACCCCACCGACCACCTTGTAGGGGATCCCGGTGCGGATGAAGACCTCTTCGAGCGCGCGGGACGAATTGTTGGTGCGGTAGAACACCGCGACGTCACTGTATTTGTAGGGGGTGACTCCGCCACCTTCGGCCGCCAGCGCGTCGATCTCCCCGGCGACGAACCGCGCCTCGTCATGTTCGTTGTCCGCCACGTACCCGACAATCAGGTCCCCGTCGCCCGCATCGGTCCACAGCCGCTTCTCCCGGCGGCCCTCGTTGCGGGCGATGACCGAATTCGCAGCCGACAGAATGGTCTGCGTGGAGCGGTAGTTCTGCTCGAGCAGGATGGTGGTGGCATCGGGGTAGTCGCGCTCGAAGTCCTCGATATTGCGGATGGTGGCGCCGCGGAAGGCATAGATCGACTGATCGGCATCACCGACGACGCACAATTCACCGGGCGGGACCGCGGAGTCCTCGAGATCGTGCCCGACGAGTTCTCGAACCAGCATGTATTGCGCGTGATTGGTGTCCTGGTATTCGTCGACCAGGATGTGCCGGAACCGGCGACGGTAGTACTGGGCGATCTGCGGGAACGCCTGCAGCACGCTGACGGTCTCACCGATCAGGTCGTCGAAATCCAGCGCGTTGGCGGCGCGCAGCCGGCGCTGATATTCGCCGTACACCTCGGCCACGATGCCGGGCAGATCCTCACCCGCCTCGGACGCTTCCGCGGCGGCCTGGGCCGGTTCGATCAGCTCGTTCTTGAGGTTCGAGATGGCGTTGGCCAGCAGCCGCGGTGAGTGCCGCTTGACGTCGAGGCCCATGTCCTTGGCGATCATCATGAGCAACCGACGTGAGTCGTCGGCGTCGTAGATCGAGAAGTTCGAGTTCAGGCCCGGCAGCAGCGAGGCCTGGTTGCGCAGGATCCGCACGCACGTGGAGTGGAAGGTGGACACCCACATGTTCCGGGCGCGCGGACCGATCAGGTGCACCACGCGCTCGCGCATTTCCGCGGCAGCCTTGTTGGTGAACGTGATGGCGAGCACCTGCCCGACTCCGACGTCGCGGGCGGCCAGCAGATACGCGATGCGACGGGTGAGCACCGCGGTCTTGCCCGATCCGGCGCCGGCGACGATCAGCAGCGGCGCCCCCTCATGCAGGACAGCCTGGCGCTGCTGGGGGTTGAGGCCGTCCAGCAGCTGATCGGTGCCGGTGGCTTCCAGATGAGAAGAGGTCATATCGTCTGCAAACCTACCGCCGCCCGACGACAGATCGCGCCACGCCGGGCCTCGCGCTCCCGGAACCACACCGCTCGCCGAACCCGGGGGACTTTGCGCTGGCACGACGGTTGGTGGCACACTCGTTTCGTGCTCAATGCGCAGTGGCGATTTTTCCACGGGTACCGGCCAGCGGTGCCCGTGGTGTAGCTGCTTCCAAGAGCCCCGCGGTCCGCATCGGATCCGGGGCTCGTCTGTTGTGTGAGGCCCGAATCTTCGATGAGACCAGACTCCACCAACAGCGAGGAAAATGAGATGACCGTCAACACCGAAGAACTCCCCGACATTGACGATCTGCGCCAGGAGATCGACCGGCTCGACGCCGAGATCCTGGCCGCGGTCGAGCGCCGCCGTGAGGTGTCACAGACCATCGGCAAGATCCGGATGGCCTCCGGGGGAACCCGGCTGGTGCACAGCCGGGAGATGAAGGTGATCGAGCGCTACAGCACGCTCGGCCCCGAGGGCAAGGACCTGGCCATGCTGCTGTTGCGCATGGGCCGTGGCCGGTTGGGGCACTGACCGAAGGTCGAGGATGCCACACCGGCTGAACAACCGCGCCGTCTCGGTCACCGACCCCAACTATGTCGAACTCGGCCTACTGCTGAACCACCTGGCCGTTGTCGACCAGCCAGGTGCGATCCAACCGAACGTTCGCCAGCATCCGGCGGTCGTGGGTGACCAGCAGGAGTGCACCGTCGTAGGAGTCCAGCGCCGCTTCGAGTTGTTCGATGGCGGGCAGGTCGAGGTGGTTGGTCGGCTCGTCGAGTACCAGCACATTGGTCCCTCGGGCCTGCAGCAACGCCAGCCCGGCGCGGGTCCGCTCACCGGGTGAGAGTTCGTCGACCGGCCGTTCGACGTGGTCGGCACCCAGCCCGAATTTGGCCAGCAGGGTCCGCACCTCTGCCGTCGACCACGTGGGCACCTGCTCCTCGAACCGGTCGACCAGCCGCGCCGTCCCGGCGAATTCCGCGCGGGCCTGGTCGATCTCGCCGACGGCCACACTGGCGCCCAGCGAGACCCGGCCCTCGTCGGGTGCCTGCCGGCCGAGCAGCAACCGCAACAGGGTCGACTTGCCGGCTCCGTTGGGACCGGTGATGCCGATACGTTCGCCGGCGGCGACCTGCAGCGAGATGGGTCCGAGAACGAAATCGCCTTGTCGCACAACGGCATCCGCGAGCGTCGCGACCACCGAACTCGATCGTGGCGCGCTGCCGATGGTGAACTGCAGGGCCCATTCCTTCCGAGGTTCTTCGACCTCGTCGAGACGGGCGATCCGGCTCTCCATCTGCCGCACCTTCTGCGCCTGCTTCTCACTGGATTCGGTGGCCGCACGGCGGCGGATCTTATCGTTGTCCGGTGCTTTGCGGATCGCGTTCCGGACACCCTGGCTGGACCATTCCCGCTGCACGCGGGCGCGCGCCACCAGATCGGACTTCTTCTCGGCGAACTCCTCGTACTGTTCGCGGCGGTGCCGGCGATTGATCTCGCGCTCTTCCAGATAACTCTCGTACCCGCCGCCGAACACGGTGGTGGTGTTTTGCGCGAGGTCCAGTTCGAGGACACGAGTAACGCTGCGCGCCAGGAACTCCCGATCGTGGCTCACCAGGACCACACCGCCCCGGAGGTCGGAGACCAGCGCCTCCAGCCGCGTCAGCCCGTCGAGGTCGAGGTCGTTGGTGGGCTCGTCCAGCAGGATGACGTCGAATCGCGACAGCATGAGTGCGGCCAACCCGACCCGGGCCGCCTGGCCGCCCGACAACGACGTCATCGGGGTGGCGTCCGGCCGCACCGTCCCCGACTCCAGGCCCAGCTCCGCGAGCACCACCGGCATCCGCTCGTCGAGGTCGGCCGCGCCGGCGGCCAGCCAGTGGTCCAGGGCAACCGAATACGCCTCGGCACCGTCGCCCGAGTCCGCAAGGGTCGCCGCCGCGATATCCATCGCCACGGTCGCTGCCGCGCACCCGGTACGGCGCGCGATGTAGCCGGCGACGGTCTCGCCGGGCACCCGTTCGTGCTCCTGCGGAAGCCATCCCACGAACGCATCGGCCGGTGCGACGCTCACCGTTCCCGCCAGGGGCGCCAGCTCGCCCGCCAGGATCCGCAGCAGTGTGCTCTTGCCCGCACCGTTGGCGCCGACGACGCCCACCACATCACCCGGGGCCACGGTCAGGTTGACGCCCTCGAACAGAGTGCGATGCGCGTACCCGCCGGCGACGTCCTTCGCGACGAGTGTTGCGGTCATGGCTTCATGGTCGCATTGCGCGCCGAGACCGACGAACGGGCACGTCCGATGCGGATTACTGGGTTAGGGCGATGTACTTGGTGTCCAGGTATTCCTCGATGCCCTCGACACCACCCTCGCGGCCGAAACCGGATTCCTTGATGCCGCCGAACGGTGCCGCGGCATCCGAGATGACGCCACGATTGACACCGACCATGCCTGACTCGATGGATTCGGCGACGCGCAAGGCGCGATCCAGTGATTGCGTATAGATGTAGGACGCCAGACCGTACTCGGTGTCGTTGGCCGCCTTGATCCCCTCTTCTTCGCTGTCGAAGCCGGTGATCGGTGCCACGGGTCCGAACACCTCCTCCTTGAGGATGCGGGCATCCGCGGGCACATCGGCCAACACAGTGGCCGGGTAGAAGTGCCCGGCACCATCGGGTGCGACGCCGCCGACTGCCACCGTGGCACCGCGGGCGACGGCATCGGACACCAGGTCCTCGACCGTGCCGACCTGTTTGGCGTTGATCAGCGGCCCCAGTGTCGAGCCGTCGTCCAGACCGTTGCCCAGGGTGAACTCGCCCATCCGTTTCACCAGCTTCTCGGTGAACTCCGCACGCACGGAGTTGGCGACGTGGAACCGGTTGGCCGCGGTGCAGGCCTCCCCGCCGTTGCGCATCTTGGCCAGGATCGCGCCCTCGACGGCGGCATCCACGTCGGCGTCGTCGAAGACGATGAACGGTGCGTTGCCGCCCAACTCCATCGAGGTACGAAGCAGCTTGTCCGACGACTGCCTGACCAGGGCCTTGCCCACTCCCGTCGAACCGGTGAACGTCAGCTTGCGCAGCCGCCCGTCCTCGATCATCGCGGTGGTCAGATCACCGGGCTTGGATGTCGGCAGTACCGAGAGCACGCCCTTGGGCAGGCCGGCGTCGTCCATCAGCTTGGCCAGCAGCAACATGGTCAACGGCGTTTCCTGGGCCGGCTTGACGATCATGGTGCAGCCCGCCGCCACCGCGGGGCCGATCTTGCGGGTACCCATTGCGAGTGGAAAATTCCACGGCGTGATCGCATAGCACTGCCCCACAGGCGATTTGGTCACCAAGATCCGACCGGTCCCGGCCGGAGCGTGGGTGTAGCGGCCGTCGATGCGCACCGCTTCCTCGGCGAACCACCGGAAGAACTCGGCGCCGTACTTGACCTCGCCGCGGCTCTCGACGAGCACCTTGCCCATCTCGAGGGTCATCAACGTCGCGATGTCCTCGGTGTGGGCGCTGATCGTCTCGAACACCGACCGCAGGATCTCGCCGCGCTTGCGCGCCGGGGTGGCGGCCCACTCGCCCTGCACCGCGCACGCGGCGTCGAGGGCGGCGATGGCGTCGTCGGCCGTCGCGTTGGCCACCGAGATCAGCACCTCGTCGGTCGCCGGGTTGAGCACGTCGAAGGTCGACGACCCCGGGCGCTCCTCACCCCCGATCCACAAGCCGGTGGGCACTGAGGCGAGCAGCGTGGCGGTATCCATGGACCCATCCTCGCAAAGGCGGCGGTGTCCCCGAAGCGCGTCGTCGAAATCGGGCCGCTCGTCGGCGTCGCCACGGCACTAGGGTCAAGGCATGATCGCCGAGACGCCTGCCTGGACCGCCCTCTCCCGTCATTACGAACAGGTCGGTGACAAGCATCTACGTGAGTTCTTCGCCGAGGATCCGGACCGCGGCCGCGACCTGACGCTGACCGTGGGTGACCTGTACATCGACTACAGCAAGCACCGGGTCACCCGGGAGACGCTGAGCCTGCTGATCGACCTGGCCCGGGCGGCGAGTCTCGAATCGCAGCGCGCGGCGATGTTCGCCGGTGAGCACATCAACACCTCCGAGGACCGGGCCGTCCTGCACACGGCGTTGCGCCTGCCGGCCGGGGCCACCCTGACCGTGGACGGCCAGAACGTCGTCGCCGACGTGCACGAGGTGCTCGGCAAGATGGGCGACTTCACCGACCGGTTGCGTTCCGGGGAGTGGAAGGGTGCGACGGGGCAGGCGATCAGGACCGTCGTCAACATCGGCATCGGCGGTTCGGACCTGGGACCGGTAATGGTGTACGACGCGCTGCGGCACTACGCCGACGCCGGGATCTCGGCCCGGTTCGTGTCCAATGTCGATCCGGCCGACCTGGTCGCCAAGCTGGCCGGATTGGAACCGGCCACAACGCTTTTCATCGTCGCATCGAAGACGTTCTCGACGCTGGAGACGTTGACCAACGCGACGGCGGCACGTCGCTGGCTGGTCGATGCGCTGGGCGAGGATGCGGTGAGCAAGCATTTCGTCGCGGTCTCGACCAACGCCAAGCTGGTCGAGGAGTTCGGTATCGACACCGCGAACATGTTCGGCTTCTGGGACTGGGTCGGCGGACGGTACTCGGTGGATTCGGCGATCGGGCTGTCGGTCATGGCGGTCATCGGCCGGGAGCGCTTCGGCGAATTCCTGGCGGGCTTCCATCTGATCGACGAACACTTCCGGACGGCCCCACTGGCCGAAAACGCCCCGGCACTGCTCGGCCTGATCGGACTGTGGTACTCGAATTTCTTTGGCGCACAGTCACGTGCGGTGCTGCCGTACTCGAATGACCTGGGTAGATTCGCGGCGTACCTGCAGCAGCTGACGATGGAGTCCAACGGCAAGTCGGTGCGCGCCGACGGCTCGCCCGTGGACAGCGATACCGGCGAGATCTTCTGGGGCGAGCCGGGCACAAACGGTCAGCATGCGTTCTATCAACTGCTGCACCAGGGCACGCGGCTGGTGCCGGCCGACTTCATCGGGTTCAGTCAGCCGGTCGACGATCTGGCCACCGCCGACGGGTCGGGCAGCATGCACGACCTCTTGATGAGCAACTTCTTCGCGCAGACCCAGGTGCTGGCGTTCGGCAAGACTGCCGAGGAGATCGCCAGGGAAATTCCAGCGGGAGAACCCGCGAATGTGTTGCCGCACAAGGTGATGCCGGGCAACCGGCCCTCCACGTCGATCCTGGCCACCCGGCTGACCCCATCCGTGGTAGGACAGCTGATCGCCCTGTACGAACATCAGGTGTTCACCGAGGGCGTCATCTGGGGAATCGACTCATTCGACCAGTGGGGCGTCGAGCTCGGCAAGAAGCAGGCGATCGCGCTGCTACCGGTCATCACCGCCGATGATTCACCGGCGCCGCAGTCGGACAGCTCGACGGATGCGCTGGTGCGCCGCTACCGCCAGGAGCGTGGCCGGGCGGGGTAGACCTCAGCCCGCCGCCGCGAGCGTGCACCCATATGCGTTTCGCGCGGGGACGAATCTTCAAATGGATGCACACTCGTTGAGTCGGACGACTCAGCCGACGGGGATCGTCGCGCAGCCCACACCGGGGATGCAACCCGCGGCGGAACCGGATCGGACATCAGGAAGCGCCGGGCGGGCTGAGCGTCGCGGCCACGGCGACGCCCGCGAAGTGTGCGGGAGTCAGTTCGGAGTACCGCATACCAATCCGGCTACCCGTTGCGCCCGGCCGGATAAACCCTGGTTCAGGTGAACAGCCTGGCGAATCGGGTCGGGGTCAGTTTCATCAGGGCCACCATCGGGGTCCACGGCCAGCCGGGGACGGCGGCGTGACCGCGTTCGCTCTCGATGGCGTCGACCATCGCACGCACCCCGGTGTCGTTGTCCACCATCAACGACGTCTTGTTCGCCTTGGCGGTCATCTCCGATTCGATGTAGCCCGGTTCGAGCACCGTCACCCGGATCGGACCGCGCCCGTACTCGGCCCGCAGCGACTGGCCCAGCGATGACAGCCCGGCCTTGCTGGCCGCATACGACGCCTTCACCCCCGGCACTCCCTTGTTGGCCAGCACGGAG